>JAYTZS010000127.1:0-5333 GCA_043741885.1 Bdellovibrio sp.
TAGCGGTATATTGTCACCAACTCGCCCAAAATGTGGTGACCCATGCCCTTTTTATGGACTTGGGCTTGTACTCAAGCACAAGTAAAGTCGCGTCCACTCGTCTCAATAACGCACTGATTAGGCTCGCGACTTATGAAGACCAGTCTCGCTTCGATTGGGAAGTGGAGCTTCACAAAATACCCACTCAAATTAGAAAGATCCCCGGGACTGATGGAAAATCGGTTAATTTCAAACAATACTGGACCCACTTTTTCGAGAAAGAGGGACAGAAGAGTTGAACAATCTGCCTTATAACACTGATACTCAGGCCCAACGGCCCAGTCTTTGCCAATTGATTTGCAGATTTTGGTTTGATCAGTTGTCATAAAGATAACAAACACAACTGAGGTTTTGAAAAGTGCGAAATACTTTTTCCAGGATGGGAATTGCGATTTTATTAATTACGACCGTTTTTCTCTTGCGCTTGCCAAGCGCAATCGCAAAAGTTGAATCTGAATCTGAATCTGCGCTAACGTACCCTTCTTTTTTGCAGAGGCCACTGATAATGGATCAAAAAACAGAATGGAATCAAAAAGTTCAAACTCATTTGGCCAAGATCCACGAACGCTATTACCGAAAATCAAGAATTGCTGGAACATCGGGTTTCACTCATGGCCATAAGACAAAAATTGCAATTCTCTTGATCCACGGGTTGTTTATGAACGAGAAATTTTTTTCTGAATCTGTTCCAGCTCTATTTGATCAAGGTTACAATGTGTTCAATCTCACATTGCCGGGACATGAAATGGGGCAGACGGGAGCAGCGGAAAGCGACGCCAACAAGTGGTCTGCCTATTTAGATGAAATGCTTGCTTTGGCGCGTTCTCAAGCCGAAAAAGTCGTAGTGATTGGCCACAGTATCGGCGGTGGTTTGGCTTTGCTAGCAGCTCAAAAAAAAGTGATCGATGGTTTGGTACTCTTTCAGCCAGCCTTGAAAATCACCCAGTTCGTCAAGGGTCTGGCTCTGTTTGGCAATGAGTGGAAACGATTTCGTAGCGTGGACTCGCGATTGGAGTTTATGCTGGGAACAGCAGAGACTGCATTTCAATTCCTCAGATCTATTCCTGATTTGACTCATCTCCCATTGTTTATCCCGACATTGCTTTTCAGTTCAAACATAGATTTGGTGGTGAGCTCAGCAGCACAACTGAAGTTTGCTGAGCTGAACCCTTCGAAAATTCAATTGGTTCGTCACTTTCAAGTCCACATGTACAATCCGCTCAGTGACGCTCAAGATCGCCAAACTGTGTCTCAGTTTTTGCAAACTCACTTTTGATATTCTAGCCTCCAAGCCACTTACGAAGAGGCTGAACTGTAAAATTTCAAACAGTAATTCCAGTAGCGATGACTGAAATACAGCAAGGCAAAAGTCCACAGGACAACCCAGGTAAACAAAAGAAAGTCCGGCGGATTCAACAGGGCTCTTGCCGGCACGCTAGCGACCACCGCTACGGGTAGGAAAGTCAGCACAACAAATTTCAGCCATGGCACATAGATCGAGTCTGGCCGCATGCCCAAGCGATAGATCTGGAACCATAAGTATTGCAAATTGTCTGAGCGAGTAAAAATCAAAGCGGTGGAAGAAAAAGCAAAGCGAATCGAATACAAGCTTAACAAGCCTGCCGGAATCAAGATCAAAAGCCACAACAGTCGAACCCAGTTGAAATCCGGCAGAGCCATCAGCGAGCCAATCAGCCAGGCTATGCCTAAGAGCAAGTTGCCGATGATGGCCGTGTTGATGCGCTGGCAACTGAGCATAAACTGGGAATTGAGTGGCTTTGTCAAAAGCAAATCCAGCTCCCCCTTTCGCACTCTCTCTGAAATCTTATCTAAGTTTTCGCTAAAAATGATCATGTAAAAGGCGTCAACTACAAACAGCATTCCTAGAAAGACCCGCGTTTGGCCGACATTCCAGTCGCCAATTTTTTCGGTGTGCCGAAAAATAGTTTCAAAAGAAATGATCTGAGCCGCGTACCAGAAGCAATCGGTGATAATTCGAGTTGCAAAATTGGCTCGAAATTCAAGATCAGCAACGAGGCTGGCGCGAAAAAAAGCCAACAGCAGGCGCGCATATTTCTTAAATTCTCTCATGCGCCTGTCCCTGTGTATTTCGCCAGGCCCCATTTCCACATGAAAGCTCCTAGGCCGCCAAAAAAACAAATTCCCAAAGTGGTGGTTAAAAAGCCGCGATAGACTAAATCTTCAGAGATTCGTCCGGTCAAATAGCCAACTGGTATGTAAACTCCACTGGAGAAAGGCAGCCATAGGACCACTTTGCGAATTCCTTCGGGAAACAAGTCGAGAGGAATCAGCTCTCCAGTGACCAACCAAAGCGCTAAGTTTTTTGCAACTGTGATCGAATGAATTCGAGTCAAATGAAAAGCCAAAGAGGCGACGACAAAACTCAACGTGTGCATCAAAACCAAATAATACACAATCAAGGCCAAAGTAGCTGGCAGTCGTTCCGGAAGGAAAGGCAGGCCGATGAAATAGGAGGCAAGCAAAGGCATGACCAAACTGAACGAGGAGACTATAAATTTATAGCCGAGAAATTGACTGAGATAACATTCATAAAAGCTAGTCGGTCTCACCAGTAGGCTGTTGACTGATCCTGACTCAATCTCGTCGGCCATTTTGAACTCGTACATCCAATTCGCTGCAATTCGACCGACGAAGGCAGTCCACAAAACATAGGCCAAATAAGACTCACGCCCAAAGCCTCCGATCGTATTAGTCTTTGCTGTCGCAAAAATAGCAGTCCACAAGGTCAGTTCAATCAGTGCGGTGGTCACTGGCTGCAAAACGGCATCGGTCAAAAAATTGAATCGATACTCAAGATTTGTGAGAATGGCCAGGCGAAAGAATGCGAGATTCCTTCTCCAAAAACCGGTGAATGACGTCTTCAAAATTAGCCTCTTCAATTTTTAAATCAAGAACTCCTGGCAGGCTGGTTACTTTCGAAAGCACCGGTGCCAGCTGTGCCGACGGGATATCAAACGAGAAAAGTTGCTCACCTTGGGACAGTTTCAGATCTGCTAACAGCTGCAGGTCAGCTCTGAGCACCTCAGTCGTGGCAAAAGTAATTTTCTGAGTGCTTTCGGTTTTGTTCATAAAGCCGGGGACGGTCCCATCATAAACAATAGCGCCTTTGCTTATCAGAAGCAGGCGGTCCGCCAGTTTGGCAATGTCATCCATGTAGTGACTGGTCAAAATCACGGTGGGTCCATGGTCTTTCACATACTCCATCATAAACTTCCGAATGGCAGTTTGAGCGACAATATCCAAACCAATGGTCGGTTCATCGAGAAAAAGAACATCCGGACTGTGAAGCAAGGAGCCGATGATTTCCATTTTCATCCGCTCGCCCAAGGACAAGCGGCGCAGCTGAGTGTTCAAAATATGTTTGCAATCTAAAATCTCGGCCAATTGCATGACTTTGGCTCGAGCCTGGGTCCGGTCCAAGTCATAAATTTCAGCCAGCAGTCCATAGCTGTCAGAAGGTGAAATGTCCCACCAGAGCTGATTTTTTTGACCTAATAAAATACTCATCCGACGGAGAAATTGCGGATTTCTCTCCCAAGGTTTGTAGCCTAAAACAGAGGCCGTTCCAGAGGTCGGGTGAATCAATCCTGAAAGCATTTTCAAGAGGGTCGTCTTGCCAGCTCCGTTGGCCCCAACAAGGCCGACAATTTGACCCGACTCGATTTTCAAATCTGTCGGAGCAAGAGCGACTTTCTCGATCGACTTGCGATCCCAAAAACCACGAAAGCTTTGCCAAAGTCCCTCTGGTTTTTCATAGGATTTAAAAATCCGCGACAAATTATGGGTTTCGATCACGACACTCAAACTGAAATGACTTCTCGAATTTCAGGTAACAGTTCCTGCATGCGAGCTTCGATCCCCTGTTTCAAAGTGGCAGTCGAGCTGGGACAGCCAGCGCAAGAGCCTTTCATTTGCAAAGACAGAATTCCGTTTGAGTAATCGGAAAAGACAATGTCACCACCGTCAATGGCAACGGCAGGACGAATTTCTGAATTCAAAATCTGTTTGATCTGCTGAATGATAGGCGAGTCATTTTCATTGAAATCAGAAACACCAGCGATGGCTGAGCCCTGAGATATAACGGCTTCTCCGCGCTCTAGATGCTCACGGATCAATCCAGCTAAAGGTTCTGCCAACACATCCCAGTCAACCCAGTCTTGCTTCGTCACAGTGATAAAATCGGCGCCAATAAAAACTGAGCTAGTCCATGGGAAGCCAAATAACTTCGTAGCTAGAGGCGAGGAGTGAGCCGACTGAGAGCTTGGAAAGTCATGCGGTTCTTCGACAATTTTTTGCGAAAGCTTGAATTTCAAAGTCGCTGGGTTCGGAGTCGTCTCAAAGGTAACTTGAATGGGCGTTGCAGGAGCCGCCGTGAGAGAATTGTGATTTGAATTTTCGTTGTGTGACATATAGTTCCAATAGCTCTCCCTTCCTCGAGGAAAAGTCAATCGGCTCCTTGATTTGAGGGTTAAAAGACAATACTCTTCCACGCGAACCCGAAGAGTCCTCAAAGGAGCACTGTATGACACCAAGAGTAAGAGAGATCTTGAGCTGGTATGGCTCAGACAACGTCGGAGTCCTCAGTAGTTTAGCTAGAATCATGAACAGCGGCCGCCTTAAGGGCACTGGCAAAATGGTGATTCTCCCGGTCGATCAAGGTTTCGAACATGGACCGGCTCGTTCATTTGCTAAAAATCCAGACGGCTATGATCCAGCTTTCCATTTGCAATTGGCCATCGAATCTGGGTGCAACGCTTACGCAGCTCCTCTTGGAGCCCTCGAGGTTTGCGCACGAGAATACGCCGGTGAAATTCCCTTGATTTTAAAAGTGAACAACTCGGAAACTTTATTTACCAACAAATCTCCCATTTCAGCTCTGACTTCCAATGTCGACGATGCTTTGCGATTGGGCTGTTCAGGAATTGGTTTTACAATTTACCCGGGAAGCTCCGATCGAAAGCAAATGTATGAGGAGATTGCCTTTGCGTCTTCAGAGGCCAAAAAAGCCGGCCTAGCTGTGATCATCTGGGCTTATGCTCGAGGCGAGCAATTGTCGAAAGATGGCGAGACCGGAATTGATGTGATTGCATACTCGGCGCACATTGCAGCTCAATTGGGCGCGCACATCATCAAAGTGAAACCGCCGACAGCCTTCATCGAGCAGGACGCGGCTCGAAAAGTTTATGAAGCTCAGGGAGTCAAAGTGGTCTCCTTGGCGGATCGAACTCGGCACGTGGTTCAAGCTTGCTTTG
>JAYTZS010000128.1:0-5332 GCA_043741885.1 Bdellovibrio sp.
ACCCGCCACTCAAGATCTTACAAACGAGAAATCAAATCTCCGCAGAGCCCTTTCCCTTACGCAAATACGAGGTGGTATGGCCTTAACTGAACGGCATTATCAGGCACCATTGTCAGAAATTTCGACAATCAGGAACTTTTTCTAGCCACGCCGCTTTCAATCGCATTTTTCTATTTTTTTAATTTTTGGAACTAGCTTGTTGGTGGTACAACTCAAAAGCTAATTTCAAAGGATCAATTATGAAAAAGTTTCTTGTGAGCCTGATTTTATTAACTTCATTTTATGTCCAAGCTGATGTTGCAATGCCCGAAGTTTCTCCCATAGTTGGAGCAACGATGAGCTGCAAAAATTCAAATAGTTTACTCGCGATCAATTTAAAAGACAAACGAGTGTGGATGTCTTCGCCCGGTGATAAAAACGGCGTCGAGTTTCTAAATGTCGAGATTCAGCCATTCCGTTGCATGAATTGTTACAACATCACGGGACAAATCTTTGGCGGCAATGCTCTGATCGAAGTTCGGGCCGATATCAAGACAGTCAAAGCCAATATGACCATCAGTGATCCTGACCATCTAGGCAATGGCCCCGCAGATTCTGAGAAATTTCCAGAGATGGTCTGCACGCCGATCAACTAGAAAATTTGCTTGCTGAAAAATATTTCATGGGCCATCTCCTAGGTTGAATTCCAGCAAGTACAACACTCGGCAAACCTGGCAAGCTCGTTTCCTCGTGTTACTCAGCTCGAACGTAGGTCATTGTTTCTTGAGATTGCTCATTTTTCAAGACGAGGCAGCTTCCCTTGAATGAGTATTGTAGTTCCATCGGCTGGATGTTGACGTCACATTTCATATCGAAGGAGCCCTCATCTATATGCTCCTCGTCTCGGCTTGTTTGAAGAATGGAAATTGAACTCCTGGTCAGACTCGTTGAAGATCTGGCTGAAGCCATCAAAGTGTGTTCGTGGAAGGTGCAATGATTGGTCACTCGAACGGAGTCATTAAAGAACTCGAGTGCAAAAATAAATTGAAACCCATTTTGCTCAAAGCTTTGCATCCAGCGCCCCTGAATCCGCGAGGCCGGAGTGCCGCGGTCGCATTGACTGTAGGGCGTTGTATCGACCTTGTTTGCTTTGTTCGGACCCGGATCGACTGACTTTTCAGTGTTGTCATCTTTCGAAGAATTACAAGCTGTTGCAATGAAAAAGACAGAGAGAATCAAGAGCATTTTCATCTAGATATTTCCTTATAAAGAGGTTGTTTGATGCTTAGAAAGATAGAGCGTGAAAATAGATGAAGCAATCTTTTACTCGAGGAACAGTGTGATGCTGCTGCGAAAGTCGTAGCATGAGCCGGAGCGCATCTTGAAATCCGAACGCCAGTTCCAATTTGGGTGCGACTCTTCATTATGCCAGTGCTAAAAATTATCCATGCAGAACATGCTTGGCAAAGTAAATGGTACTAGCTAATCTAAATACAACTCATTGAAGAGGACAGACCCCTCTGAGAGGCTTTTCCGAAAGAGAAGGACAGCTTGTCCAGGCTTTCATAGGCAAAGACGCAGAACCACGATACGGTAATTGAGTGCCGATTTCTCGGAAGCTGGATGGTACCGCCTAGCTGAATGACGACAGTGCAAGGCTGTCATCCAAGGCAGGTTCCAGCAAATCAAAGACATGTATTGGCAAGTAGACGAGCAATGACTGGCGAGGCGTGAAATCCTCAAGGCCGTTGTGTATTTAAAATATGAAGGAGGTGCCTTGTGCATCAGCAGAATCAGAGTGAAATTCACTCTCTCAAGCGAAGCTTTGTCAAAAACTTGGCGGCGATAGAGGGTGAAGTGAAAGTGGCAGGATGGGTTTATCATCTTCGCGTGTTGGCAAAAACAACTTTTATTGTCTTAAAGGACTGCACTGGAGTCGTGCAATGTGTGATGCCGACGAATCTGAACTCCAATCTACATCTGAGGTTAGACGACACTGTTGAGATCGTAGGTATTCTAAAAATCGAGGCAAGATCCAAATTGGGATTTGAACTTCATATCCGTCGAGTCACCAAACTCAACGAATCGGCTGCAACTTTTCCATTCAATTCCAATTCAGATATCAGTCTTCTCTCGGCGGAAAATCAAATCGAAAACCGACCACTCGTATTGCGAAGTGAGAAGCATGGTTCGATTTTTCGACTCCAAGCGAGAGTTGTCGAATTGTTTCGTCAATTTCTAACCGAGCAACATTTCACTGAAATCATGACTTCCAAAATTGTTTCCAGTGGCACCGAGGGCGGGACGAATTTGTTTCAGCTTCGATATTTTGAGAAGATTGCATTTCTGGCGCAAAGTCCTCAGTTTTATAAAGAACAGTGCGTGGCGGGCTTGGAAAGAGTTTTTGAAACAGCCCATGTCTACCGTGCGGAACCACATGCGACGAGCCGTCATCTGACCGAATATTATTCCCTCGACGTCGAGATGGGTTTTATTGAAGGATCCGAGGAAATTATCGAGCTTGAAAGATCATTGCTCAATTTCATGTTCGAAGAAATCAACCGTCACTGGTCGGAAACATTGCAAGCATTTGGTCAGCCTCCACTTCCATCAATGGAAAAGGCGCCCATCTGGGAGTTCGCCGAATGTTTGGAGCGATTGAAAAAGCAAGGGCGCACTGATCTTGTTGACGACTTAGATGGAGAAGCCGAACGGCAACTTTGCAATTTGGCGAAAGAAGAATTTGGAGTTCCCGCCGTTTTCGTTTTGGGCTTCCCGCTCAAGTCGAGGCCATTCTATACAGCCCCTCGTGGATCCGCAGGAGCTGCGCAAAGTTTCGATCTCCTGTTTAGAGGTCTTGAAATTACCAGCGGCGGCCAACGTCTTCACCGGAGGTCAGATTTAGAAGCGGCTTTAAAAGCGAGACGGATGGAACCTTCTTCATTCGAAAGTCATTTGCGACTGTTTGAGTTTGGAATGCCTCCACATGGTGGCTTCGCTATAGGAGCCGAACGGTTGACAGCGCAAATACTTGGACTTTCAAATGTTCGAGAGGCAACTCTTTATCCGCGAGATCGCAATCGGATTTCGCCGTAGTTTGGTTGGCCGGATTGGTAGATTGGCTGAGCGGGTTGGGCAAATGGTCGGCTATGTGGGCAGGTTGGGATTTGACCTGCCCGCCTGTTAAGATTTGTTTGAGGCTCTCGGTGGTGAACGAGATTAGACAGACTGATTATTCGAGTTGGAGGTTAGCGGGAACGTTAGGGTGCCACTTTCTTTTTTGTTTTTTTCTTTTTCTTCTTCTTCTTTGGCCGGACCAACATTCCGAAGGATTCGAGCTGATTAAGAACAAGGTAGGACATGACATTCTTGAAGTCTCTGCCCCGGTTAAGAATTCTGGTGAACGGACGAAGGGTGAACACTTTGTCAGTAAAGTTTTTGTGCTTTCGGACTTTGAGAGCGAGAGTAGATGCGCACGTCAGATCTATCAACTGTGTTTCGAATCAGTTTTTCTAGCCGTCGATTTCCTGGATTGAACACGCCTTGCAAATCTGACCTTAAACGTTAAATGGATTGCATGTTTAGTTGAAAGCGCGCGACGCCCTTTTCTCTTTCCTAAAAGCAGAGAGCCACCGTATTCTTTTTGACATTTATTTGTGGGAATAAAATCAGAACCCTGCATGGAAGTCCTCTTTCTATTTCCAGTTCAGTAGTGATATCATAGGTTTTGAAGCGCAATTTTCACAGCACCCGTACGCGCATTTTAAATTGCGATTGCAAGGGCTTCAGACCCTTCGCCCCTGAGTGATCTCGAAGCTGGCTGAGGAAATTTTCAAAAACAAAAAGATCTTGTCTCTCCGGCGATGCTAAAGAACGAAATAACCCGTCAACAAAAATCTCAGCACAAAAAAGTGAGGACTGAATAAAACTCTACTTCTAAAAAAGTAGACGGTCATAAAAGTTAGAAAATATCTTGAGTGTGGTTCTCCGGAAGGTATGTTTCAGGTTGCACCGAATAGGCAAAATTGAAGAACAGATGAGCCCCTTTGGGTAACCGATAATATTTAAAGGTTGAGGCCCGCCATTGCTTGGGCCAAACCGTCTTCGAGCCTAGAACTCATCTCATCTCATCTCATCTCATCTCATTTCTTGCCTGCCTCGGCACGTTGGTGAAAGAGCGGTTTCCGAAAAAGGTTGTCTCAAATTGCAAAATCTTACTTTCGCGTTGCTGCATTGTGGAGACTCCCCAGGGATTCCGCGTAGACTGCCAGAAATTCTCGTTCTGGAGCAATTTGTGGCTGAAAATCTAAGCACTAAATCCGTTCTGCTGAAGGCCTTCGATCTGGAACTTTTTCCAGTGGATCTGGCTTTGAAAAGCGCAATCTCAAGATGAGAATATCTATAGGTCTCGAGACTTTAACCCGATAAATAAAGAGTGGGTTATCATGTTCTCCATTTCTTTTTAGAGGTTTTTAAATTTGCATTTATGCAATTGGAAAAGAGTCGACACTCACTCAAAATAAGTTTGCTCTCGGGCTTTTTACTACTGCCGTCATTTTTACTTTCTGTGACGGCAAATGCGACGACTCCAAATTTGATCACTTATGAAGGTGTCCTCACCGATTTGGCTGACCAACCGATCAATCTTAGCAGCCAACCAGTGACTTTCAAAATCGTTGCTGGTGCGGGCAACTGCGTGATTTATTCTGAGTCCAAAAATTTCACTGACTCCCAAGGCCATATTTCTCATATTGTCGGAACAGGCTCGGTCACCTTCGGCAGTTTCACCTCCGACATCTTCGGCAGAGCAACCTTCGGCTCTGGTGGTTGCTCAGTTCTCGCGACTGACACTCGAAGTTTAATGATCGAAGTCCCTGCATTCACCATGACTGCCACTGTTGGATTGACTGCTGTCCCCTACGCTCTTCAAGCGCAACAGATCGAAGGCTGGGGAATCAACGACCTCGTTAAAGTTGCATCGATTGGAAGCCCCACAACTTTTAGCTTCGCAGAAATGGCAAATTTAAAAACTGTAGGCGCGGCTTCAGGCTGTGCCTCAGGAAATAACTTGCAGTGGACTGGAACTGCCTGGACTTGCGCAGCTGGGAGCGGCGGGGCGTCGGGCGTGACTGGAGCTACGGGATTGACTGGAGCTACCGGTGTGACCGGTACCCCTGGAAGTACGGGTGCTACAGGATTGACTGGAGCTACAGGATTGACTGGAGCTACAGGATTGACTGGAGCTACAGGATTGACTGGAGCTACAGGATTGACTGGAGCTACAGGAATAACTGGAGCTACAGGAATAACTGGAGCTACAGGAATAACTGGAGCTACAGGAATAACTGGAGCT
>JAYTZS010000129.1:0-5320 GCA_043741885.1 Bdellovibrio sp.
AGCAGGAGCTCGAGGACAGAGTCCTCGATAGACAGGATGTCTTCTTCCACCATCGAAACTCGCCAAAATCCACATTCACCAAGCCTACACTCTCATGACGTTACATAATATAACTTATCAGGCGAATATTTTGCCTATTTCCTAGGCTGAAGTCCAATTTTACCATGCTTCATTCCGCCTTCTTTCGGTCACTGCTAAATTATCAGCAAACCACTTACCAAGGATTCGTTGCATGACATGGAGTTTGCTTTGCGCTTCGCTATTATTTTCGACTTTGGCTTTGGCTGCAACGACACCTGATACTGGGGCCCCGGAGGATCCAGCTGGGCCTTCTGCTTGTAGCGAATATTTTAAGCGCGCTGGAGCGTTTTCATATCAGCGACAAGTTTCAGGCGCGGGAAATTGTTACCTTAGTGTGGACCCCTTTGAAATCAATAACTTCGTTTATCGCTCTTATCTATCCAGCGACGACGGAACATTGATGGTGTTCAACTCTTACAGTGCTTCTGAAGGAGCTGGCTCTACCGGAGCTCGAGTGTTTTATTTTTTCCCGAGAAAAGCTGTGCAGGAAATGAAGCTTCAATCCGATCGCTCCATCTTGCAAATGAGCTCGGGAATCGAGCTTGAGTTCTCATTGGATCATGCTCGAATTGTCGGAATGAAAGGCGGGAAGGTAAAAGAAGCCGCCACGGTCTCCCCGTCTAATTCTGCAGGAGTCGAGTTCCGAAATGTACAAACGTTGATTTTGGACTCTGGCTTTGCTCTGGATCATGATCCAACGACTGAAATGACAAAGACGTCTACCTTCACCGATACAGAGGGCAGGACCTGCCAGGTATCTAATCCACAGCTTTTTAAAATGACCTCAGACGGCGATTCTGTCTTCCGATTTACAGACTCGCAACTGAAGGAATTTTTACGCCAGTCATGCCCAAATTTGAAAGTGAATTTCTAACATCACTCTTTTAGAGCTGGCAATATTGGCAGCTCTAGCATCTGGCCCTGACGGTTGATTTTAATCAGGGCCTGCTGATTGGCTTTCATAGCCTGCAAACAGTAGACGTAGTCATATAAGTTTTCGACTTTGTTATTGGCTAATTCTACGATGATATCACCCGCCTTGAGCCCTGCTTTTTCAGCTGGACTGTCTTTGGCAGTTCCGGAGATTTTGACTCCCTTGATTCCTTCTTGGGTGTAATCGGGAATGGTTCCTAAGTAAATTCGAAAACTTCGGCCTTCGAGCTTTCGGTGGGAGCTCTCGACTTTTTGATAGGTCAAAGATTGATTATTCGAAGCCAAATCCACAGTCATTTTTTTCACCAACTGCGCCACTTGAACCAGCCCCAGGAAATTGATCTTGTCGACGGTGTCTCTCGGTGAATGATATTCGGCGTGAGACCCAGTAAAAAAGGTGAGGCTAGGAATTTCTTTGAGATAAAAGGTCATACTATCTGAAGGCACGTAAGGGTCATCTTGCTGACTGAAAGGCACAGATGTGGTTGCTGCCACCCGCTCCAGTTCCGATTTCCATTCCTTGGCAGAGGCGACTCCCTGAATGATCACTTGGCTTTGCAGTCGACCAATCATGTCCATGTTGAGGGTGGCTGTGATTCTTCCTGACTTTTTTTCATTCCAGTTTTTGGCAAAATCGGAGCTTCCGAGAAGGCCAATTTCTTCACCAGACCAGACAGCAAAGAGAACGTTCTGCTTCAATTTCAAATGGCCTGTTCGAAACTGACTCGACATAGATTTAGCAATCTCTAGGACGCCAGCGACGCCAGAGGCGTTATCATCGGCACCAAAATGGATTTGTCCTTGTTCTTCATTTTTCGCCAGAGAATTGCCCATTTCACCGCGGCCTAGGTGGTCACCATGGGCTCCAACCAAGACATTGGACCTTACATTTTTGTTTGCATTTTTGACAGTCAGTTTTCCGACAATATTGTAGCCAGTTGATTTTTTTAAGATCAAATCCACGGACGCTGAAAGGTGAGATTTGTCCAGCGCTCCAGTCACGATTTCGCCAGAGTCATTTTCGTCTTGCCACTGCTTTAAAGTTTTACCACTTTTAGAGACCAAAGACTCTGCAGCCGAGTTTGAAAGACTGAGCACCGGTATTGAAGTTTCAGACAGCGCTCCGTCATAGCGAAGGTGAGGTAACTTCTGCGAAAACGAATTCGGCCCATTGACTAGCAGCAGGCCGACGGCACCTTGAGTTTTTGCCATCAAAGCTTTGTGTTGAATCCTTGAGTACAAATTGAGATGGACGCGTCTCTCGTTGCTGATTTTTTCTGGAATGTCTCGAAAAGCCAAAACCCATTTGCCTTTGACGTCGAGATTTTTGTATGAGTTATAGGCGGGCTGAGAATCACTGGCTGGAGCGACGATGCCGTAACCCACAAATGTCACTGGAGCCGATGGAAACTCTCCAGTTTTAGAAAAAGAGAGGGGAATGAAATCTTGCGAGACTTTTAATTCAGGTAATTCAGGTAATTCAGGTAATTCAGAGGCAACGTCCAATTGGATTTTCACATGATTGTTCGGGCCCAATTCCACTCCGCTAGTAAAAGTGAATGGAACTTTGAAATCAGTGCCGAAAGCAGGAAGCAAATTCATTTGCGAAAAAGCTTCAGCGATGCGAGAAGAGTATTCTATTTCCTGAGGCGAGCCCGTCGACCGACCTGCGAGGTGTCCAGAGGCTAGATAGCTGACCCAGGCTTTGGCATCCTCGGTGTTGATCTCTAGGCTGCTCATGTTTTGCAAGCGTGGTGCTGGGGTTTCTAGGTTCAGCAGAGCTCGGGCTTTTTGGTCGTCCCACTGAGCTAAATAGATTTGTGATTCGCCTTTTTCATTTTTTCGAGTCCAGGAGATTTGTCTGCCGTCCGGAGAAAAAACTGGGAGACCATCAAAACCGTCGAGGTAGCTGACCCGAATCGGCTTTTTTTCACCCTTGGCATCAACTATAAACAGCTCGAAATTCGAAAATCCTAAAACATTCGAAGTAAATATCAAGTAATCGCCGGAAGGGTGAAAGTAAGGCGCCCAAGACATTGCAGCCAAATGCGTGATTTGTTTTTCGTTCTTTCCGTCCACATCCATGGTTAAAACTTCAGAAGTCTGTCCATTGGCAGTGAATCTGCGCCAAGTTATTTTTTGGCCGTCATGACTAAAGAAGGGCCCACCGTCATAACCTTTGGCCGTGGTCAGTCGTCGCAAGTTTGAGCCATCGGAATTCATCAAGTAAATGTCCATCATGTAGGAAGGGTCTCTGTCGAAAATCTTCTTGTCCTCGTCGTTCATGGGCTCACTGTAGGCCGCTCGGTTGCTTGCAAACACGATCTGCTTTCCGTCGGGAGAGTAGTCTCCCTCGGCATCGTAGCCTGTTTCATGAGTCAGCTGCTTTAAATGCTTGCCGTTCAAATCGGCCTCAAAGAGGTCAAAGTTTTCGTCATAGCTCCAAGAGTATTTATTTTTCTGTGGAGATTTTCTTGACTCGTATTCCGCTTGAACCTTTTTTTCAAATTGAGCATCCAGGTGGGTGCTTGCGAACATCACTTTTTTCATGTTCGGGTGGATCCAGGCACAAGTGGTTTTGCCTTTCCCAGTCGAGACCATTTGGGTTTTGCCGGTCTGCAGGTCCATGACATAAATCTGATAGAAGGGATTGCCGGCATTTCGCTCGGACTGAAAGATCATTTTTTTGCCGTCAGCACTAAAATAGCCCTCCCCGGCTCGTGGTCCCTCAAAGGTCAGCTGCTTCATACCCGAGATCAAACCAGGATCTTGCTGCAAACTGAGGTAGCCCGGTTCGGTCCCAAGTGCAGTTGTAGTTGGAGCAGTTGGAGCTGTTTGAGCTGGCTTTCGATCTAGGGACGGCGAATTTTTACAGGCATTGACGGCCAAAAGCGAACTTGAAAGAACAGCTGCAAATGCCAGAACTTTCATTTGAAGTTTGCACAAGCTTCCCATAAAACGACCCCCATGAAATTGAATTCGCACACTATGACTGAAGGCTTGTATCGGGTCAAATTCTCGGCTCTAAAAAGTTTGCTGCTAGCAGGCGCTTTGCTGCTGGCGGGTTGCGCCTTTGCACGCAAAGTGGAAACGGATAGGAATTTTGCATCAGAGTTTGCATCAGAGTTTGCATCAAACAGTGCTCCAACATCCTATCAACTCAATTTGCAACATTTGAAGCAAGCTCAATTTGAATCGCACCCGAACTATCTTGCAATGACCTTGAACGAGAGAACTGTTCTGCCCATTCGTCAAAAACTGCAATCGGAGACGTCTCTTCGCCTAATGAACCGCGGTGAGGCGCATGTGACTGTAATCACTCCGCCCGAGTTCGATATATTGAAAAGTCGAATCAGCATGCTAGAGATCGAAAACATCGCTATTCAGAATGAAATTCAGGATTCAGATCTCTCAGTTTTGTGTTTAGGGAAATTCGAAAACTCGGAGAAGTTAAAGGCCTTTTTTCTTGTCGTGCTGTCCAAGAATTTGCTAAAAATCCGTCAGGAAATTTCTGAATTGTACCAACAAAGAGTTGGCCCAGGCCATCAAGGCCAAAAATTCGAATCTAGATTCGAATTTTTGCATTTTCATCCCCATATCACATTGAGTTTCACCAAGCGAGACCTTCACGAAGAAGGCGACCACGCTGTCAAAGACGAAAGTAGCTGCTTTGCTCAAGTGTTCACACTTTAAAATTTGCGGTATTTGCACTTGGCTTGATATTCCCGAGCAGCAACAGCAAGAGCAAAAAATACGAACTTTGCGAGAAGCCTTGAAGGCCGAGGGCATACCGGTTCCTGCGGACTTGGGGTTTCGCTCAGCTGGGGCCAGCCAGATTCGAGATCGGGTCGACTTGATTTACCAAGACGGACTTTATGGGTTTTACCGGGCTGATTCTAGAAATATTTTTCAAATTGAAACTTGTTTGCAGATGTCAGTGCAACTCTCTCAGTTTTTTGCTGAGCTTCAAAAAGTTCATTTGCCGATTCGAAAAGGCTCACTGCGATTGCGGGTTTCGCCAACTGGTCAGAGAGGAATCTGGTTGGACTTTGCCAATTTGGACGTCAAATATCTGCTTGAAGAAAAGACAACTCTATTTCGGCTTTTGGATCTTGGATTTGTTGAGATCGGCCAAAAAAGAAAAAAATTATCTCGTGAGATGAAGTTGGTGAGTCCTGAGCCTCAATTGTGGACTCGCACTTGGCTGGGAGATCAACCGCTTCCGCTTTTTTCTTTTGTTGGGTCTTTTTCTCAAGTGGGAGACCGAGCCAATCAAATTCTAATTCGAGAACTGCAGTCCATTTTT
>JAYTZS010000130.1:0-5287 GCA_043741885.1 Bdellovibrio sp.
AAAAGAAGACCTTTCAGGCAAATTGAGCATGAGAAATTTAAATGCCGGTCAGCCTATCTTTTCAGCTGACTTAAAGAAGGAACCTGCAGCCGCTCGTGGCCAGGCGGTTCGAATTTTAACCGGAAATGATAGTTTTGAGATCATCACTTCAGGAACTGCTGAAGAGGGCGGAAGCATTGGAGATTCGATTCGGGTCAAAAGCTCCGACACGCAGAAAATGCTGAGCGGGATCTTGGTTGATAAAGCTACTGTAAGAGTTCAATGAGACCAATTGAAAAAGTGGAGTTCAGCGAAATGAAGAGTTTGTTTTTTCAAACAGTTTTTATTCTGATGATTGGTCTTAGCTTAATCAATACTGGATGCTCAACTTTGCGTTCATGGATTGGTGCCGATGAGCCAGTGGCGAAAAAATCAGAAGACACTTCGATGACTAAGTTTTCTGATGTGCCCCAGGTGCTCAATCCTTCCAATCGGAATTACCGAAAAATGACCCGGTCTCGAATGGAAGACGAATCGGATCTGGGCTCTCAAGCGGGCAGTATGTGGGTCATGGAAGGCCAGGGAGCATATCTTTTCTCGCAGAACAAATCTCGACGTGAAGGGGATTTGCTCAATGTCAAAGTCGAAGGGGCAGCACAAAAACAAATAGAAACCAAAGTCGGAGTCATCAAAAAATTGTTGAAACAGCTCGAAGAAGAAGAACTGAAAGCCAAAGAGGCGACTCAACCGGTTCTTGCTGACAACAATCCCAATCCTAAAAAAGTCGATGCAGGCGCTTCTAGGGATCCCGCTTCGGAAAAAAAGGATGAGAAGGAAGAGCCGATGGAAATTGGTGCAGTTCCGACACGAATCACCGAGAGATTGCCCGACGGGAATTATAGAATAAAAGGGGCGCATCCTTTTATGATCGGCAAACGAGATTACAAAGTGATCGTGACTGGATTGATCCGGCCTGAGGACTTCAACGACGAAGGTGTTAGCTCCAACAAAATTTTAGATCCACAGTTTGATGTGGTCAGTCTCCGAAGGAGTCAGAAGTGATCAAGTCGACTCATTTGCTTATTTTGTGTTTGATGCTTTCAAGCAGTCTGTCTTTCGCAGCTCGCTTAAAAGACATCTCTAGCATCCGTGGAGTGCGGGAAAATCAGTTGATCGGATACGGAATCGTAGTTGGCCTCAAGGGCACCGGCGACGGCAAAAGTGAGTTTACCGGAAAATCTCTCGCAAGAATGCTCGACAAGCTCGGAGTCAAACTCGATGCCGCTACAGTGGAGAGTAAAAACGTCGCGGCAGTGATAGTCACGGCCACTTTGCCAGCTTTCAGCAAAGCCGGAAATCCAATGGATATCACAGTCAACGCTTTGGGTGACTCCTCATCATTGGAAGGTGGAACCTTGTTGCAGACTCCCATGAGAGCTGCAAATGAGCAAATCTATGCGGTCGCTCAAGGTTCTGTTTTGATCGGCGGCGAAGGCAAGAATGTTTTCACCACTGTGGGACGAATTCCCAATGGAGCGATTGTCGAGAAAGATTCCGGAGCTGATTTCTCCTCGAGAAAGATGTACCGCCTGACTTTGCACAATCCAGACTTTATCACGGCGGCTCGGTCGATTCTCACAATCAATAAAGAACTGGGCGGTCAATATGCGACAGCAAAAGACGCCGGCACAATTGATATCGTCACACCTTTTTCCTATGAGGGACGTGGTGTTGAACTGCTCGCAACAATCGAAGCCATCGAGATCAATCCCGATTCCAAAGCACGAGTCATCGTCAACGAGCGCACAGGAACTGTGATCATTGGCGACCGAGTGAAGATTTCGAAGGTGGCAATTTCCCACGGAAATCTTTCAGTGAAAGTAACAGGCAAAGACGGGAAAACCACGACAGACGAGAAAGTTATGGTTTTGGATTCTGGAGTGAGTGTTGGCGACCTAGTACAAAGTTTAAATAAATTGGGTGTCACGCCCAAAGACCTGATTTCAATACTTCAGTCGATCAAGGCAGCTGGAGCTTTGCACGGGGAATTGGAAATATTATGAGAAATCATTTTGGAATTTCTCAAGAGATCATTAAAATAAAGATATATGCTCAAAGTCTATGGATGGATTTTGGGCGCAGGGGTGGTGAGTTAGAGATCAAAAACCAAGGACGGTTTGGAAAAAGATCTCGTTTCACGCAGGGAACAGAAGCAATAGGTCAGCAGTCACCAAGGATTGGTGCACACAGGCTTAAGCTGAGATTCACTCATAGAGTGGCAAGTGCAGGAAGCACATGGTCCTCTGACTCAACTCCCCTTTTTTTATCCCGAACTGCGAGCGTGCAAAACACGCTCGCAGATCTTCTCCGAGAAGCCGAGCTCACGGCGAAATTAATTCATCGGAACAGCTGTGAAAATTCAGAATTATAAACCGCTTCGTCAGCCACTGACTCCCGAACAACAAGATCAGAAACTGAAAGATGTTTCTAAGCTCTATGAAAAACAATTCTTGCGAGAGATGATGAAGTCCATGCGAAGCACAGTCACAGAAGGCGGCTTCATGCCGGCCAACAACGCCGAAAAAATATTTCGTGGGCAGTTGGATGAAGAGTACGCAGAGAAGTGGGGAGACCGCGGCGGAATCGGTTTGGCCGATATGATTCATGAACAGCTTTTAGACAAGCTAGGTCCTTCACTCGGAATCAAACATGCCCCGCAAAGACCAATGGGCCCAATCAAGCTCGATGAGAAAAGCAAACAGACCGATCCTTTTAAGCTGCAGACGTTTCATAACATTTCAAAACTTGAACCGGGCAATGCAAAGGTCACGCAGCTGACAAATAAGATTGCCATGAAATTCGATCTCCAAAAGGCAACATTAATGGACTCAGAAATCACCGCTCCTTGGAGTGGAACTGTGCTGGGAATGAAAAACCTGGGTGATGACGAGAACTTGATTGAGATGGCCCACGACAATGGTCTGAAAAGCCAAATGGTCTTTCGCGGCCAAGTTGAGAAGAATTTGCAAGCTGCGCAACCTCAGGTAGGCTCTCAGATCGAGGCCGGACAAAAGCTGGGTGTGCTCAGTCCAGAAGCTAAAAGTTTTTTTTGGAATGTGGATGTCGCTGACTCACTATGATACACTTTGAAGACAGGTCGTTGCAAAACGACGGGCACGGAGGCTCTGAATGAAAATTACTCACAATAAAGTCGGACAGAATTTAAATCTGAAAGACGCACCGACAGCAGAAAAAGCTGGAAAAACAGACGACGCCAAAATCAGTGGAGGGAAGAGCAAATCTTCAGCGACCGATATATCCGATCTCGGTGCGACGAAAGTAGATCTTTCACCGCGCGCCCAAGACATGAAAAAAGCAAAAGAAATTGCCACTGCAACACCTGACATTGACGAAGAAAAAGTGGCACGTTTGCAAAAACTGATCGACAGCGGAAATTATTCTGTGGGAGCCAAAGACATCGCTGACAAAATGGTTGATGAAGAATTGGCTTGGAACTAATGCCAATGGATCTCTCACACGAAAAATCATTTGCAAAGCTGACTGCCAATCTAGATGAGCTCACCAAGCTCTACCGAAGTTTGCTTGAAGTCTGCCGCAAAGAAAAAGATCTGTTAATTGCGGCTGACATCACAAAGCTCGATGAAAATAACAAAAACAAAGAAATGATCCTTTACAAAATCCGTTCTCAAGACGGAGCACGTGAAAGATATGCCAAAGAACTAGCTCTGCTCATCGGTGGAGATGTGCACAATCCAAGATTGTTGGAGCTAGCGAAAATTCTCAATGGAGCCGAGGCCGATCGTTTGCGAGTCCTTCATGGATCGCTCGAAATGCTAGTCAGCCGAGTGGCAAGCCTCAACAAGGAAAACGAGCAGTATGCTCAATCCGCATTGGGGACTTTGAACGGCGCACTCAACAATATCAAAGACTCTCTTTCAGGTAAAAAAACATATGCACGTCAAGGGACCATGGAATTCGGTCCAGACAAAGCCGGAAACTTTGTCAGAAAAGAAGCCTAAGCGCTGACTCTTCGAGAAGAAGGACTGCGCTTTACAAGGATGTAAGGCATGGCGAAAATCAGTTCGATGATGGATATCGGCAAGCGCTCTATGATGAACAGTCAGACAGCGCTTCAGACGACATCCCACAATATCGCCAACAAAGCGACAGAAGGATATTCTCGTCAACGAGTCGAATTGCAAACCGCAGTGCCCATCGTTGAAGGCAACCTTCAACTGGGAATGGGCAGTCGAGCCGCAGCCGTTACCAGAACCAACAATCCTTTTCTCGAAAAACAAGTGCAAAAAGAAACCGGCGAAATGGGAATGTTCAAAGGCCGCGAAAGCGCACTAGGCCGAGTCGAAGAAGTCTACAATGAACAAGCCAACAAGGGCCTCAATCAATATGTCACAGATTTTTTTAATGGTTTTCGGGAGCTCTCGAACAATCCAGAAAGTCTGACTTCTCGAACGATGGTCAAAGAGGCTGGCGAGGCTTTGGTGAAAGACTTCAAACGAGTCGACACTCAATTGACGGCCATTCAAAAAGATGTCGATGAGCGAGTGAAAAACGAAACTGAAGAAGTGAACAAAATGTCCCGTGAAGTGGCTTCTCTAAATCAAAAGATTTCAGAAGTCGAGTTGCAGGGAATTCCTGCGAATGACCAACGAGACAGCCGAGATCTGTTGCTTAAAAAAATGAATGAGAAAATGAACATCAAGTACGCCGAAGGAACAGGCGGAATGGTCACAGTGAGCACAGCCGGTAACGCAATTTTGGTTTCTGGCTACGACTCGTACCAAATGTCGACTCAGCACAATCCAGATAACGATCGAATTGAAGTGTATTTCACATCCAATGCGAGCATTCCGCCATTCAAAATTACCGATCGAATTTCTGGAGGTTCGATGGGTGGAGCCCTGTCAGTCCGAGACCAAGTGATCCCAGATTTCAAAGACAAGATGGATCAGCTGGCTTACAAAATGGCCGAGAAAGTCAACCAAGCCCACATGGAGGGATTTGATCGAGCCGGCCGTCAAGGCGTTGAATTTTTCTCTATGCCAGACCAAGTGGCTGGAGCTGCCCAAGAGCTGCAAGTAAATTCAGACATTCTTGAAGACGTGACTAAAATCGCCGCAGCTGCAAGACCGGGTGCTGTAGGCGATAACACCGTAGCAAATGTGATCTCTCAATTGCAAAACAAAGAGATCATGGATGGCAACACAGCGACGATCGACGACTATTACAATTCGCAAGTCGGCCGCATCGGAGTTCTCTCTCAGCGAGC
>JAYTZS010000131.1:0-5271 GCA_043741885.1 Bdellovibrio sp.
GGTTTGTGGGTGGATTATGATTTGATGAGCACCATTCCGGGGCTTTTCGTTGCCGGAGAAGCAAACTTCTCTGATCACGGGGCCAATCGATTGGGAGCTTCCGCTTTGATGCAAGGATTGGCAGATGGATACTTCGTTCTTCCCTACACTATTGGAAATTACATTGCAGGAACGAAAATCAACAAACTAGAAGCCTCACATGACGCCTTCAAATTTGCAGCCGAAGGAGTGAAAGCGTCATTGCAAAAAATGCTTTCGATTCAGGGCAGTCGCACAGTCGACAGCATTCACAAAGAGCTAGGCCGGATCATGTGGGACAACTGCGGAATGTCGCGAAATGGAAATGGCCTGAGCCAGGCTTTGATTCAGATTCCCAAATTGCGTGAAGAGTTTTGGAACAATGTTCGAATCCCAGGTGATGCCAACAGTGTCAACCCCGAGCTTGAAAAGGCTGGCCGAGTGGCCGATTTTATTGAGCTAGGTGAGCTGATGTGCCGGGATGCTCTGGACCGTAAAGAATCATGCGGCGGCCATTTTCGAGAAGAGTATCAAATCGACGGTGAAGCCAAGCGAGACGACGAAAATTTTTGTTATGTCGCTGCTTGGGAATACAAAGGCACAAACGAAAAACCCGCCCTGCACAAAGAAGAATTGAAGTTTGACAACGTTCACCTTGCGACTCGGTCGTACAAATAGAGGATGATATGGGAAGCGGAACAGGAAAAACTTTGAATCTGAAACTAAAAGTCTGGCGTCAAAAATCGAATCAACAAAAAGGTGCGTTCGTCGAATACGATGCAACGTCGGTGTCGGAAGACTCGTCCTTTCTGGAAATGCTCGATCAGGTCAATGAAGAACTGGTAATGAAAGACGAAGAGCCAATTGTATTTGACCATGATTGCCGAGAGGGAATCTGCGGAAGTTGCGGCTTCATGATAAACGGCCAGGCTCATGGCCCAATGAAAAACACAACCGTCTGTCAACTGCACATGCGAAATTTCAAAGACGGCGAAACCTTGGTAATTGAACCTTGGCGAGCAAAAGCTTTTCCTATTGTCAAAGACTTAATGGTCAATCGCGCGGCTTTCGATCGCATCATTGAAGCTGGCGGATACATCTCGGTTGACACTGGAAATGCTCGAGACGCGAACAGTTTGCCAATTCCAAAGCCTGACGCAGATGCCGCCTTCGAAGCGGCAACATGCATCTCGTGTGGTGCTTGTGTCGCCTCTTGCAAAAACGCCTCGGCAATGCTTTTCACTTCGGCAAAAATCTCACATTTGGCGTTGCTTCCGCAAGGACAAGTGGAGCGCCGAGAACGAGCCCGAGACATGGTCTCTCAAATGGACATCGAGGGATTTGGAAATTGCACCACGACAGGAGCTTGTTCAGCCTCTTGTCCGAAGGGCATCAGTTTGACCAATATTGCTCGCATGAATCGAGAGCTATTCAAAGCCAATTTAGACCAGAAAAAAGAAAGCGCCGGCGACGGGATTTAATTTCGGCTCAATCTGAGACAAAAAGCGATGTAAAAGTCTGAAGACTTCAGTCTAAGTCGGCAACTGCCGACGAAACGACTGAGGTCCTGATGAAAAAAATCAGTCAAATTGTGACAGAGATTGGATTTCGAGCAGGTTCTCCTGTCACCGTTACCTCTGCAATCGTCAAACATATCATCCACAACTCGCCAGGCGCGGCTCTCAAACGCAGAAAAAGTTTCTTAATTTTGGTCGGAATATTTCTGGTTTACGCGAGAATTTTTTTATCTCATTTTTCTCAATGGAATTCAGACTGGTCTTCATAAGTCGCGAGCCTAATCAGTGTGTTACCGAGATGAGTGGGTCACCACATTTTGGGCGAGTTGTTGACCGGTACCCCTTTTTTAGACTTGGGCTTGTACTCAAGCACAAGTAAAGTCGCGCCCACTCATCTCAATATCACACTGACTGGGTTCGCGACTTATGAAGACGAATATGAATTAGTTTGAGAAGTGGAAATACACATAATGCCCACTTAAATTAGAAAGATCCTCTCCCTCTGAACTTTGGATTTTGAAAAAATCGGAAGTTAACAAGCGGTTACAACCTTGGATTTCTCTGCTGATATCCATCCGCGCGTTAGTGAAATCCATACTACGGAATTGTCACTGTATTTTTTGCTGAGTCGATGACCGATACTTCTTTTTCAAGCAAGGTATTGGTCGCAAGAAATTGATTAAGTCTGGTCAGTTCCTGAGGGGATGGCAGACAAAAATTGTTGTATCGTTAGATTTGTGTAATCCGGGAAGTCCAACTGAGTGCAATGGGAACCGTAGGGAATCCGCACAAAGGCACTCCCTTGAATCAAACGGTGAAAATCTTCTTGAAACTTCAGCGGAGTCACCATGTCTTTATCTCCACTGATAATCAAGGTTGGAACTTGGACTGACGCCGCAATCGATTCGCCATCAAAATTCATCATGTCTTCGAAAAAAGGAATGAAGACCCCGAGCGAAGTTTGAGCGACTCCGCGAGCATAAATTTCGATGTCTTTGAACTGAGTCAATTTCAAATTGAATCCACCAAGCAAGCCTGAGCTTAAAATCGAAAGAGGATTCTCGATCGCTTTTTTCCATATCATGTTCACCACACCGGGATTGCTTGCATATTGAGTTTTCAACAATTTAAACAAAGGCTCGACCACATCCAAACCGAACATTCCTTTGATTGGATTTTTTGCGAAGCCATTGATGAAAATCAGCGAGCGGAAAAGATGCGGATTCATCTGGTAACCCATGAGCATGGCCGGCGCACCGAAACTGTGACCGATGAAGTGTGCCGATTCAATCCCGACTGCTTTCAGAAGCAACGGGATGTCTTTGGCCAAAGCTTCAATAGAAATGTTTTCTTCTAATTCTGGCACAGCAGATTTGTGATGACCGCGAATATCAAAAGCAATCATCTGATACTTTTGAGCAAAGTGATCAATTTGAAAGTGCCAATGATTGATCAAGCACGCGATTCCATAAATCAGAACCAGTGGCTGACCTTCTCCGCGAACTTCGTAATAAATCGAAGTGCCATCAAAACTTTCAAATTTTCCAGATCGGAAGGAAACAGGTTTTTTCATGCGAGAAAATTCACCTCTATTAAAGAAGACCCAATCTGAATTTGGTCACCAGCTTTCAACACCTCGGATGAAACTGCCTGGCCATTCAATTGAACCAAAGTTGGATATGATGTCTTAAACAAGACTCCCTCTGAAACGGGAACCAATTCAAAAGCAATATCAGGAGCGTTTTCTTCCTGAAGTTCAATATCTAGAACATCACTGCCGGCCAATCGAGGCCCGTAACCCAATTGAACTTTGTCATCCGCTTGAATTCCAGTAAGAAAATGCAATTCAATTGGTGGAGTGAAAGGATGAACTTGAGTTTGCTGACTGTCATTTTTAAGGATGATCAAAGGAACTTGCTCTCTTAAAGTATGTTTCCAGCCCAAAGCAGATATAGATCCTCGAACTCCGGTTTCTGAAGTCACAGACTCCATTACTCGAAAGCGAGTGTTGCCGATGCGAAAGTTAACGCCAAGCATTAGCAAAACTCGAGAAACTTTTGCATCGCCCATTCGAAGTCCATTAGCCGAGCCCTTATCTATAAGCAACAACTGACCTTTTTCATTTCTTTCCACTTGAGCGTGCAAACTGGAAATTTTAGCATCAGGCACTTTAATTTCCCCCACAGTCCGGCCCAGCCTGAGGCCCACGATGATCCGAAAAACTTGGCCCTGTGCGGGTCCATCGAGAATTTCAATTGAAAGTGCCATGCTGTTTAGTCTAATCCATCTTCTACGCTTGAGAATAGTCCAAACCCATGATAACTCCAATCCTTCCAAAAACCTTGTTGGCAGAGGGATCTTTTTAAGACGATCCTGTCAGCTTTAACCGAAAGGGATATTTTCAGTGGATCAAGCCGAAGCCGTCAAACGACCTTACGAAGTCGTTGTTCTTATGCATCCAGACTCGTCTTTGCAGGAACAAAAAGACCTTTTTAACAAAAACAAAAGCATTCTCCAGACCTTCAAAGGGTCTTTCCATACTTTGGAAACTTGGGGAAAACGAACTTTAGCAAATCCAATCGGCAAAACTAAAAAAGCCGTTTACTTTCATGCGACTTTTGAAGCTCAGCCAGCTGCCATTGCAGAGATCGAGCGAACAATGCGAATCAACGATAAAGTTCTGCGATTCATGCACACAAAATTGGATGTCAGAGTTCCATTGAGCAAATTTGTTGAGAACTTCCGAAAAGGTCTCACGGAGAGCGCTCAGCGGGAACGTGAAAAAGAAGCAAAAATGCAAGCGCGCCGAGCCGCTGCACAAGCTGCTCGTTCTCACGACGAGTAATGCTTCTTTTCTAAGGAGAGCCTGTGAAGCCCAAGTCGGCCGTGAAGCCAACAATCCCAAGATTTCTTGGACTGCTCGTTTCGGCCGCTGTGATGACAGCTCTCTTTACAATTCTTGGAACTCCAATGCTTCGAGTTCTGAGAAATGTGTTTGGGCCGACAAAGTATTGGATTTCAGGATTTTTCGTCACTGCACTCCTTATAGCTGTCTCACCGAGCACAATGATTTTCGCACTATTGCTGGCTTCGCTTTGGATCACGGTTGGCGTGTATCAAGAGTTTGAGGAGCGAGGGTACGGCAACTTCTGGAGCGCACTGTTGAGTGTCGGTATCGGAAGCGCGGTCATTCTATTGAGTCCAATGATTTGGGCTCATATGATGGGACTTGATTTGTCGGGCACGATCAAAACAAGTTTAGATGATTTGCTGAAGCAATTTTCTAACGGAAAGAGCTTGAGCGAATTCGGCATCAGCACCGAGGGCATTGTGAATCAGATTCCGTCGATGACGATTGGGATTCACATCACCTCCTTGGCTTTTGCTTTGATGTTGGATCGAAAAACGGGATTTTTATTCGGACTCCCGTACGAGAGGATGGCATCGCAAATGCGACTTCTCGAGTTTCGTCTCCCCGATTCGATGATTTGGGTTGCGATGTTTTCGTTCCTATTCAGTTTTATCAAAATGCCTGAAGCTTGGATGTCGGTTGCGGCATTGAATGTCTTCAACGTGATGATGGGACTGTATATGTTCCAAGGGCTCGCGGTTTTAGAGTTGAGCTTCTTGGCTTTTCGAATTGGAAGTCTTGCGAGACTTTTGATTTATGTGTTTGTGGTTGGCCAGCTGTTCTTTTTATTGAGCGCAGTTGGATTAATAGATTACTGGGTGGATT
>JAYTZS010000132.1:0-14231 GCA_043741885.1 Bdellovibrio sp.
AAGCGATGGAAAATGTCGGAAAGAAGCCACAACAACGAGGATAATATATGAAGGTCATTCTTCAAAAAGACGTTAAAGATGTAGGTAAAGTTGGCGAATTGGTAAATGTGTCTGAAGGTTTCGCGCGAAATTTTCTTTTCCCAAGAAAGTTGGCTGCCGAAGCAACAGAAAAGCGTGTGACCGAGTGGAATCACTTGAACCGCGTGGCTGAAACCAAAAAGAAAAAAGCAGTGGCTGAGCGCCAAGCGATGTTGAATAAAATCAACGGAGTGGCTGTGAAATTCAAAATGGCAGCTGCTGAGACAGATAAAATCTTTGGTTCCGTGACAACAACAGATGTTTCTAAGGAGCTAGAGAAATTAGGCTATTCAGTTGATCGTCGAGACATTCATTTTGACGAACAGATCAAAGTTCTGGGAAATCACAAGGCCACAGTGAAATTGGGCGATGGCCTTGAGGCAACAATCCAAATTTCTGTGGACCGCGCATAAGCAAAAAAGTTTTTGGATTGAGTATAAAAAGAAGATTATAGACGAGAACCCTGATTGTAAAATCAGGGTTTTGTTTTTTAAGCCTGCAAGGTCAATGTCTCGTTTATCATATCCAACAAAAGGTTCGAAACCATATCTCGCACTTGATCGATATTGAGTGTCTCCGCATTGAGACCGCCCTGTTTCATCAAAAACTCCAAACGCTCTCTGACAAACTGTTCAGGTAGACCAGAATTCTGCACCAAAGCCTCTAACAATTCATTTGCCGCCATTCTCGCTCCTTGAGAATATTTCCAAATAAGACAATTCGATTGAAGCAAAGGGTTAATTTACAGGCAAACAGCGCCTGAGATGGAAGTGTGAAGTTAGCCTAAAGTCTGTGGACTAGCGGTTCGCACCTGGTGCATAATTGCGAGGTTTCTGTGAAGCCGAGCCTCCGCCGCCTGAACCTGGACCTGCGCTGGCTCCAGCTGGAGGCTGAGGCGGTGGTAGCGGATGTGAATATTGATCTGGATCAGCATCACGGAAACGACCGAACTCAGCTTCCCATTTGAGTTTTACTGTTCCAGTCGGGCCATTCCTTTGTTTACCAATAATAATTTCGGCATGGCCCTGTTTTTCAGGATCATCTTTATCATAATAATCATCACGGTAGAGCATCATGATGACATCGGCATCCTGCTCGATGGATCCTGATTCTCGAAGGTCAGAAAGCATTGGCCGGCGATCGGCCCGGCCTTCTACCCCTCGATTGAGCTGTGCCAGCGCAATAACTGGAATTTCCAACTCTTTAGCTAAGGCCTTGAGAGATTTAGAGATTTCCGAAACTGCCCGCTCTCTACTTTCTACTTTGATCTTTAGATCCATCAACTGAAGGTAGTCGATCACAATGCAGTCCAAGCCGACTTGAGCTTTTAAACGGCGGGCTCTAGCACGCACCTCGAAAGGACTGACACCTGAAGTTTCATCAATAAAAAGTTTGGAATCGCTCACCTGCCCCGCCACATTGATCAGCTTCGGCCAAACATTGTCAGGTAGTTTTCCTGAACGGATGTCCTTCATATTGATCCGAGCTTCAGATGCCAAAACCCTCATCATCACGGCGTCTCGTCCCATCTCAAGAGAAAAGAAGGCAACTGTTTTCTGTGCTCTGAGGGTCATATGCTGGGCTAAATTGAGGGCAAAAGCGGTTTTCCCCATGGAGGGACGAGCGGCAATAATTATCAACTCGCCTGGTTGAAATCCAGCGGTCATCCGATCCAAATGGGAAAAGCCAGTTGGCACCCCAGTGATGTCGGATTTTCTTCTATAAAGTTCTTCGATCTTAACAACACTGGATTTAACGACCTCAATAGCACTAATTAAACCCTCGGTTTTTTTGGTCTCACCGAGTTTGTAAAATTCGGCCTCAGCTTCATCGATAAAACTTTCAACATCGGGGAAATCTTCGCCATAGGCTTTTTCGATGAGATTGGAGCTTTGATGAATGATTTTCCGAAGCAATGATTTGTCGCGAACAATTTTGGCGTAACTAGAAACATTGGCAGAGGAAATGGTGCTATTGACTAAATTGACGAGATAATCAGAACCGCCGACTTGCTCCAGCTCACCTTTGCTTTGAAGGAGATTGGAAACAGTGATCAAATCAATCGGCAAATTTTTTCTATGAAGCTCCTCGATAGTCGAAAAGATCTTTTGATTGGCTGGTTTGTAAAATTCAGATGCCGTGATAGCATCTACCACCTGATCCCAGGCCTCTTTCTCTAACATGAGACTGCCAAGGATGGATTGCTCGGCTTCTAAATTTTGTGGTGGAATTCGACCTGCCATGAACCATCCTAACCACAAAAGTTTTGCAAGTTCTCCTGGAATTACAACTCTAAAGATAAATCTAAAAGATAAAACCCAGGAAGAACTGCGGATGCCGCTTTAAAAGCCTGTGGCTAATTTAGTTTTTTGACTCGAATCTTGTAGTTGTCAATTTTCTTCTTGAGAGTGTTGCGATTGATGCCAAGCATTTGCGCTGTTTTGACCTGGTTGCCATTGTAGGCGCGTAAAGCAATTTCAAGCAATGGGCGCTCGACTTGTTCTAACACGACATTGTAAAGACCATTCAATTCGACTTGCGCCTCTTTCTGTTGTTGGAACAAAACTTCCAATTTGCTCTTCACGAGTTTTTCGAGACTTACGGCTTGCAGATTCGCCACGAAAAGATTGTCTGAACTGTTCAGGTTCGGCGTCATGTCACTCCCACTTATTATCAGGTTAGCAAAATTATTTTTTGAAAGGACCAGAGAGAGAGCGTTCTAAATCTTTTTCTTTCGATCGACAACAGAGAAATGAAAAAAATGAAAATGACAAATGGATTCAGACACCGCGCAATTCGGGATTCCAAATGTATTTATGCAGTTGCAACTGCAGTCTCGCCTTAGAGTGAGATGACAAGATTTTCTCTGCCAGCCAGCGCTCTGAAACTTGGCCGTATGATGGGCTGTATAAAACAATAAATTTTTCAAATAAATCATGTTGACGACAAAATTGTTCTGCCCACTCGAAATCTTTTTCTGAACAAATCACAAGCTTAAACTCAGTACTTGCATTCGCATAGTTTAAGTTCTCAAGCAAAAAAGAATCTGCGGCTCCCGAATCGGGAGTTTTCACATCCAAAATAATTTTGACTCGCGTATCAACCAGTTCACAAGATTTTGAACCACTCGTTTCCAAAGACACTTTGTAATGAAGATCACAAAGATCTTGCATCAGGGGCAGAGTTTCCCTTTGCAGCAAAGGCTCCCCACCTGTGATGCAAACATAAGAAGCCCCATACTCGGAGATCTTCTGTTTGATTTCGTCAGCCGCGAAAAAATCACCCTCAAAATAAGAATATTTAGTGTCGCAATAGGTACAACGTAAATTGCAGCCAGTGGTCCGCACAAACACAGTCGGCTGACCAACATAGGTGGTTTCACCTTGAATAGAATAAAAAATTTCGTTGATCTTGATCATCAATTCTTTACCAGCTTTGAACCAAGCCCTAGGCCTGGAATCAACGGTTTGCGGCTTAGGGAGACCAAAGTCAAGACCCGCTCTTCAGGCCTATTCAGGGAATGTAAGATTTCGTAACCTAAGGGGATGGACCGACTGATTAAAAAATTTCGACAAGATATTCTTGGCATCTTTCTTTTTGGAGCTGCCTTTTTCGTAACCCTCTCCTTGGCAGGTTTTAATCCTACCGATCCTTCTTTCAATTCGATTGGGCAAAAGCTCAAAGTGACGAATTATTGCGGTTATGTCGGGAGCTTTCTAGCTGATGGCCTTTTCCAGCTTTTTGGCATCTCGGCATGGCTGTTTGCATTGGGCCTTCTGCGCATGACCATCCTTACTTTTCGTGGTGAAAAAGTTTCCTTTAAAGATCTAAAAATTGTCTGGGCTTCGCTGTTGATTTTAACTTTGAGTAGTTTGGTTTCAGTTTACTTTCCGAATGGAAAAATTTACCAGCAGCAAATTTATCTCGGCGGAATCATTGGCTTAGGCCTTTCCCAAGGTCTTATTCGCGCATTTAATGAAGCTGGAGTTCAAGTTATCTTGTGGAGTGCGGCAGCAGTCCTAGTCGTTTTTTACTCGGAAAAAACAGTGCATGAGCTGATGGCCTGGCCAGTTCGGGGCATGAAAGTTATCAATCAAGTGAGAGCCAATTGGGCCAAAGAATTATTTCTCAAACGACAAGCATTGAAAAAAGAGAAAATAGAAAAAGAGAAACAAGAAAAGGAGAAGCAAAAGCTAAAAGAAAAAGCCAAAGATGATAAGACAAAAATAGTAGCGGCGAACCCCTCATTCCTTCCTTTAAAGCCAGAACCAAAAGTATCCAGCACTTCGGGAATGGAAATTCAGGATGATACTCAATTGGAGAAATCTGAAGTTTCTTCTGAGTCTCCCCTAATTCGCCGTATGCAGCTGATGAATGCTGGAACTTCTCAATCATCCGAAATTTCTCAGACATCTGTAATTTTTCAAACAACTTTTCAAACAACAGAGACTGAGGATGCGGCACGAACCGAGCGGCGACGAATTGTGATGAAAGCAAAAGTCACTCGACGAGTTGAAAATTGGGAGCTTCCGAAAATCTCGTTGTTAGAAGACCCGCCGGCGACCCGATTCAAAATTGACGAGAAAGAAATCAGGCGAAAAGCTGAAACTTTGTCTGACAAACTCCTTCAGTTCGCAGTGACCGGAGAAGTCGTTGCAGCTAAGCCAGGCCCAGCGGTCACAATGTTTGAATTCAAACCGTCTGCCAATGTGCGACTAAGTAAGATCACAGAACTTGAAGACGATTTATCACTTGCTCTCTCCAGTGAATCTCTACGTATTATAGCGCCGATCCCTGGACGAGATGTGGTCGGCATTGAGACATCCAATGCGCAAAGAGAAACTGTTTACCATAAAGATCTTTTGGCCGACGATCAGTTTTGGAAGGAGGAGATGAAGCTTCCGATTGCATTAGGAAAGCAAGCCAACGGCGATCCAAAAATTGTTGATCTGCGAAAGATGCCGCATTTGATGGTGGCTGGAACGACGGGTTCTGGAAAATCTGTTTTTATTGTTTCGGCGATCATTGGACTTCTGTTCAAACACTCTCCAAAAACTTTGCGCTTAATTATGATTGATCCAAAACAAGTGGACTTAGCGGCATTCGAAAAGATTCCGCATCTGTTAATGCCTCCTGTAACTGAAACCCGGCAAGCGGTAAATGCTTTGAAGTGGGCAGTGAGAGAGATGGAGAAGCGCTACAGATCGATGAACAAGTTCGCGGCCCGAGGGCTTGAAGCTTATAATGAAACTGTTGCCAGTTTGAACAAAGAGCAAATTGCTGAGCACGAGAAAATTAATTTTGAGCTAGAGACAGTTCATAAGAAAAAGAGTGAGCAGTATTACTGCACTCAGCTTCCTTATATTGTAATCATTGTCGAAGAATTCGGCGATTTGATGGCAGTAGACAAAGCCAATGTGGAAACAGCGGTAGTTCGGTTGGCGCAAATGGCTCGAGCTTGCGGAATTCATTTGATGCTCGCCATGCAGTCACCTAGAAAAGAAGTTGTCACTGGTTTGATCAAAACAAACATTCCTGGAAGAATCAGTTTTAAGGTAAACGCCTCGATGGATTCGCGAATTATTTTGGATGAGACCGGAGCTGAGCGGCTCCTTGCTCAGGGAGATATGCTTTATAAATCTCCCGGCGGTTCGGGACTGATTCGCCACCATGGGCCTTTTCTGAAAGATTCGGAAATCAACGGAGTCGCTAAATTTTGGGCCGATCAGGCGGAGCCTGAATATGACCTCACAGCGATGAAAGCGATGGAAGCTGGAAACGGCGCAGGAAGTGGATCCGGAGAAGCCGGAAGTGATTCTGGTGGCGAGTTTGGCGAGGAGCAGTATGACGAAAAATACGACGAAATTTTGTCCTGGGCTTCGGCACAAAAAGAGATTAGTGCTTCCTTGATTCAAAGAAGGTTTCAGCTCGGATACCCACGAGCAGCGCGGATTGTAGAGACTTTCGAGCGCGAAGGGGTTGTTGGTCCGGCGAATGGCAGCAAACCGCGTCAAGTTTTAGTGAACAATTTGAACAGCCTTATGGAGTAAATATTCTTTTGACTCTCCCTAGTTGAATGCAATGATTCCAGTCAAATGTCCAATAACTAAGGAGGGACTTATGTTCAAATCAATGATTCTTGCTCTCGGATTTATCGTTTCTGTCAGCGCAAACGCAACCAACTTGACGGCTCTCGCTCATGATATCAACACCCAGATTCTTTCTGGTGTGCAAATGCAAGGTGTCTTCAACTGGAAAGTTGGAGATACGACAACTTACAACCTTGATATGACAATTATTAAAGGCACGATGACAATGGCTGTGAAAGATGTTCAGCCGGACGCTGTCACGTTCACTCAGGACATGGACATGGGTATGGCTGGAAAACAGTCTTGCGAAATGATCATCAACCCGAACACAGGTGAAACGAAGAAGTTGACTTGCAATGGCCAGGATCAAAGCACTGGCGGCGCAGGTGATGTGACTGTTGTTGACCAAAAAGAAGACACAGTGACTGTCCCAGCAGGAACTTTTACTTGTTTGTATATCAAGGCCCAACAGAAAAAAGACAATAGCGTTGTCGAGCAATGGATAAATCCTAAGCTGATCCCAGTTTTAGGAATGGCAAAAACAATTGCACCTTCTCAGTTTGGTGCCGTGACAATCGTATTGGCTTCATATAAACGAATGCCATGAAGATTGAGAGTTTTCGACAGATTGAAAACACATTGAGAAAAAGAGCTGCAATCTTTGCAGCTCTTTTTTTTATTCTCATTCGACCATTTGCAGGAGTTGCGGCACCTTCGCGGGAAACTTACAAGGACTTGATCGAAAAGGCCTACAATCTCAGTCTACAAAAAGACCGGACTCAAGCAGTGAGCATCCTGCTCAACGCCATCAAAAAAGAGAGCAAGAGATCTCCAGCGCAAAAAGAAATTCTGGCCGCTCTCGAACAAGTCTCCAAAGTTTTTTACAGTGACAAAGCTCAGCAACTTTACGAACTTGCGCTTTCTATGAAAACCACCGACCCGGCAATGGCCCTTTCGAAATTTCAGGAAGCCTCCCGTCTAGAGCCGGAAAATCTATCAATTGAAATTGCGCTCGCGAGGCAATCTTTGGCCTCCAATGAGTGCGATCCAGTGCTGGCAAGGGCTGCAAAACAAAAAGATCTGTTAAGTGCAATCGAAGAACTTAGATTGGTCGCAGCCCAAGCACATGTTTGTTTAGGAAAGTATGAAGACTATTTGGCTCTTCGAAATGGACAAGACGTGCACAAGTCTGATTTGCAGATTTTTTGGAACTCACTTGAAGCCGAATATCTTTTTAAGACAACCGGCTTTCAGAAATCTCTGGAAACAGCTACCAACTTGCAAAAGTTAGATCATAATTTTCCTGAGGGTTCTTATTGGGAATCACGTGCGAGCGCTGAGCTCAAACTCAATATTGACAAATCAGCTCAGCGATATCTCAGTTTGTGTAAAACACTAAACAGCCGCCAGCAGCGCGATTATTTGGCTGAGCCTCTTTTGTGCCGACGAACGGCAGAGATTGAAAACCTGCTGAAGAAAAATAACAACTCAGATATATGAAAAAATTAATAGTCAGTCAGTTTTTGACTTTAGTGATTTTTCTTAGCTCTTGCGGAGTAAAAGGCGTGCCTCAGCCGCCGCTAACAATGCCAGTTTTGGGTCACGGAGAACCGAGCTACTCAAACGCAACTCAAAACGTCAAAGTCAAAAAGTCTCGAGTGAAAACCAATGACTGGGGAGATCCCCCTGATTTTACCGAGGACAAAGAGAAATGAGCCTCTATTCACCGGTTTCAGTTTTCAGAGTCTCAGGGGCGCGAAATACTTTCTTTGTTATCAATCTTTTCCACCCAGAGTCGCTGAACAAGTTTTCTCAGATGAGTGATTTTGACAAACGCGAACTGGCTCGCAAGCTGTGTCAAAGGTATTACGGATTTCACACCGACGGACTTTTATTTCTCAAGCCTGAGACTGAACATGATTTTAGCTGGGAATTTTTTAACTCGGACGGCTCGACGGCCGAAATGTGCGGAAATGCTGCCCGATGTGCAGTTTTATTTTTCCATGAACAAGTCAGACCCCAGAAGGAGATTCACTTCAAGACTTCAGCCGGAGATATTACTGGCGAGTTTCTCGCATCAAATCTGATTCGAGTCCAAATGACCAAAATTTTTGCTATCAAAACACAAACTGTCTTGGGACTGACTGGTTTTTATGTCAATACGGGAGTGCCTCATTTCGTGCTAGAGCAAGACCCATCAGCCGAGTTAGCAAAAAAGCTTCGGTTGGTTCCAGATTTTGGACCTCCTGGAGCGAATATTACTTTTGTACAAGATCTCAGAAGCGGAGAAATTGCGGAAGGAAAAATCACAGCGGTAACTTTTGAACGCGGAGTTGAAAACTTCACTCAAGCCTGTGGCACAGGTGCCGTGGCAGCCGCTCTTTATTTGCAACACAAGCAGGGACCTCAACGGTCGGTCAATGTTCAAATGCCGGGTGGGATTTTGAAAGTTGAAAAACTGATCGAGAACCAAAGGCCACTGTTAACCGGAGAAGCTCAAATAGAATTTGAAATGACCCCTTGGGAGAAAAAATGAAAAAATTTAGTGGAGTGATCACTGCACTGATCACTCCTTTCGTAGAAAATGATGTCGATTACAATTCTTTGGAAAGCCTCATTCAGTTTCAGCTTGAAAATGGAGTCCAAGGATTCGTGATCAATGGGACCACCGGTGAAAGTCCGACACTGCTTCCAACGGAAAGAGCGCAAATTTTCCAGTTCATCAAAGATCGAGTGCCAGATGATTTTCCATTGATCATGGGAACTGGTTCCAATTCAACTGCTCTCTCGGTTCAAGATTCTAAGCAAGCCGAAAAGTTAGGAGCCGATGCCATTTTAATGGTCGTTCCTTATTACAACAAACCACCTCAGCGCGGACTGTTCGAGCATTTTAAAATTGTTGCTGATGCAACAAACATCCCCAATATTTTATACAATGTTCCCTCTCGGACAATAACTTTTTTGGAACTTGAGACGATTAAAAAACTGAGCGAGCACCCGAATATCATTGGGATTAAGGAAGCTTCTGGAAATATTTTTTTCGATCGAGAGATTCGCAAGGCTTGTGGAGATTCATTTCTGATGCTTTCTGGAGATGACAGCACCTATGACGAGTTTATGTCAGCTGGAGGAGATGGGGTGATTTCAGTGAGCTCACATATTCTTCCAATGGCAATGCTCGAAAGGAAGGCGGGCCACTACAAAGCTTTGATTGATTTGTTGTTCATCGAGGCCAATCCAATTCCAGTCAAAAAGGCACTCCAACTGATGGGAGTTATCAAATCTGCCGATTGCCGACTGCCTTTGGTCACTCTGTCTCATGGTCACACTTTGAAGCTTCAGCAAGCCATGATCGAAGCAGGATTGATCAGGTGAAAAAAATGGAAGCAACAGTAAGGAAATCCAAAGGGAAATCCAAAAAGTCTAAAAAATTTAAAGTCGCGGTTTATGGGTTTGGTGGAAAAATGGGCCAAGAGATTGCAAAATTGCTAGAGGCTTCACAGGATCTAGAGCTGACCTTAGGAATATCTCCCCGTTCCAACAATTCAACTTTGATTAGATCCGTTCGAACTTTGGACAGTAAGGATTTTCAGGATATCGATGTGCTGGTTGATTTCTCTCGAGCAGAAGCATTTTCTGATGTCTTGAAATTTGCGATCCAACAAAAATTACCATTCGTATCAGGAACCACCGGTCTTTCTGTGAAACAGAAAAAAGAGCTTGAGCAGGCTGGAAAAAAAATTCCAGTTTTGTGGTCCTCGAACATGAGTCTTGGGGTCGCTGCACTGTCGCAAGCCCTGAGTGCTTTATCTGTCGTTTCAGATTTCGATTTTCAGATTGAAGAAGTACACCATACGCGCAAAACGGACAGCCCTAGTGGGACCGCTCTGTTGCTGCAGCAAGAACTAGAAAAAGCCATCGGAAAAAAGGCTCCAATCAATGCTATCCGAGCCGGTGGAGTATTTGGTGAGCATGAAATCCGCGCTTATGGTGAAAACGAAACAATTACCTTCTCTCATCGAGCCATGAATCGAAAGCTGTTTGCCGAAGGAGCGGTCGCAGCCATCAGTTGGATTCTGAAAAAACAAAATGGAATTTATGGATTGAAAGACCTATTCAAACGATGAAAGAAACCATCAGTGATCAAAAAAGTGATCTACACAAGGCCTTGATTCTGATCTCGTCAGACCTTGTTGCTGGAATCGACCGTCTAAAAAAAATTGGAAGTGAAATATCTGAGTTATCCGAGATCCAAGAGATTTCTAGCGTCTATAAAAAATTTTTGAACATTAGGTCCGAAGATTTGAACTCGGAGTTGGTGGTTGTCCTTAAAGTTCAGACAGCGATGACCTCTGAAAACTTATTTGATTGCCTCAAGCAACACAAAAGTCCTCGGGTCCACCAGCAGCTGACTGATTATGAAAGCCTGAGTATTTTGTGTTATGATGATGAGGTTCGAATGTTCCCGGGGCAAAATCTGCCAAGTCCTTTACTTCATTCGGACGCTTTGGCACTTCGATGCGCAGCAGAAGTTTGGGGACATTATAGGCATCCTGTTCTAAAAAAAACTTTGAATGAATTGGTGAAGTCCAACCCAACTCTCAACCATGTTGAATTTTTTGCTCAAGGAAATGGACTCAAATGAAAAATTCTCAAAATAACCAGCACTCATTCATAAAAAAATCTATTTATGCCAAATTACTGGTGTCAGGTATTGCCCTGCTGGTTTCGAGCTGTATTTCAAACGCTTATCGAATCAAAGAGCAGAATCTCTCTTTGGGTGATATCAAAAAGTCGGTTGCTTCGGTGATTGGTGAGCCTCGCAAAACCAGCGAGAACCAACGGACCTATGTCTCGCAGTACTTTAGTCGAACGCCAAACCCCAAGTTTGATCCAGAAAAAAGTACTGAACGAGCATATGCAAAGGTCGTGGTTTTGGGAGATCGTAGGCCCTATGATGTTGAGCTGGATGTGATCGTTGAACAGCGAGATGGAAATCGTTATGTCGAAGTCGGGACTGACTTGTCAGAAGCCAAAAAGCTAGGGAAAGACCTGCGGTCAAAGCTTAACCAAAGTCGCGAGGATCGCAACGTCATTGACGATTTCAGGGCTTTCTAAATACAATAGGAATATCCAATGGATATTCTTCAAAAAGGTTTGAAATATTTTTCTATTCTGAGCGGGCTGGCAGCTTTGGTCACTGCATGGCCTTCTGCCGTCCATCATCCCCGATTTGTCTTGTTTCAAAAAAAGCTGACTATCCAAACTTCTAAGTTGGATCCTCCACGCGTCGCTTTTGATGAGATCTACAATCCTCAAAATAAAATTTTATCTGACTGGGATCTGCTCAACAAAAGAGATGGGACTCAATTAGGTATCCAAGAAAAGATTCATCAATTCGCAGCTAACACGGGTGCGCAAATTCTGAACAGTCGTGAAGTGACTCTTCAACCCATGCGATTCTCGCACTTTGAAGTGACAGCTAGTTCCCACCAGGAGTCTCAGGAAAAAGATATTGCTAGAGGCAATCACGAAGACAATCAACCAGACAATCAACCAGACAATCAAGATTGGGCGAAGCAACTCTCCTCTCGGCAGCAACTGCGATTAGCCACGGCCCAACAGAAATACGGACAGCTAGGAGAGGATTGGCAAGAGCCGGATTCATTTTCAGACTTTAAAGAAAAAACATTGCAGCAAGCTCAGACACAAAGTGAGTATAAAGCGGAACGCGCGCCTGCTGTTTATGTTTCTAGCACAATGGCCGACGGCACTGTGGTCACTCCTGCCACTCTTCTCCAGGGCTCGGGCCCAAAGGAAAAAGAAAAAGAGACAGATACGGTTGGAAAAAATCAAAGCATCTTAGTTTCTGGCGCGATCGAATTCAGTCGTGGAGCCGGGCTCCCTTCTGGAGCTCCATGGCAGATCGAGGTTGCTCGCTATCAGGGTGATATCCAAAAAGAAGTTGCTCGAATCGACACCAAAAAAAGTGTTTACGAAATCCGAATTCCCGAGGCCACCGGGATTTTAATTGCCCATTTGGTGAATACTCAGACGGGGCAAGTCTTGGGCGAGGGAACCTATCGGTTGTCGTCGTATTCTGCCGCGCAGTTTGCCGGAAATGCCAAAATCGTGATTGGGAAATCTCCGGATTATGTGGCTTCGAACTTTGCAACCTTTTCAGCCTTATCCCGAAGTTTCACGCCGGCTTCTGGGAAACCCGTTGCCACCCGTGTTCTGATGGCAAATCTCGGTATCGAAGGAAAAACGGACGAGAGCGGAATGTACCGTTTTGATCAGATTAAAAAAGGCTCATGGACGTTGCTACGTAGTGAGGCTAAAAATTACCAGGCGGGCCTGCATCTGGTAAGAAGTGGCAGCGAAAAAACTCTGCAATTATTTACTCAGTCGATGGTTGAATCTTTAAAGAAAGTAATGCGAGATCAAGCTCTCTCCAGTGAGGGCCCGGAAACAGGCTCTCTAGTCTGGGGTCAGGTGATTCAGTCAGGTAAGCCGATTCCAGGGGCCCAGGTTCAAGTTGAAAATTTACCCAATGTTCGCCCCGTTTATTTCAACAGTATGATGTTTCCAGACCCCAGTATGAAAACAACTGGAGAAAATGGCTACTTTGCGTTTGTTGATCTTCCTAGCGGTTTTCATTCACTGCTTGGACTTCATGGAAATATGTATCTCTCACATGCGAATGTTGTGGTTGATGAGGATTCGGTGTCAGTGGCGGACCTGGAGAGCTCTTTTGAATCTGAAAAAGTAGAAGTGAAAATTTTTGATGGATTTTCCGGGGCTCCTGAAAAAGCAATGATTGAAATGCAGAGCTTGCCAGGTCCTTTGCAAGTCAATGGATTTGCTGATATCCATATGCCAACAATTGATCGAATGAGCTTGATTAGGGTCCATCCCGAAAGCAAAATTTATTTGGATTCATTGCAGATCTATGAAGACTCTCAAGAAGCAGTTCCGCTGCCATTGATTCGCCAGTCTTGGCTCAACGAAGTCATGCTTGAGCGGAAAATCAATTTGAAACCGGAAACAGGTGTGATTGTAGGGTTCTCGCAGACGACAGATTATGAAGTTTATTTAGGACACCAGGGAAATGACCTTGCAGAGCAGATTGTCTATTTTGATTTGCATGGAAACGTCATCAGCAAAGGTGAGGCCGGAGGTGGGTTTATCATGTTCAATGTGCCTCAAGGTGTTCAATCAATTATTTGGGCCAATCAACACACGAACTTATTGCAAACTCAAGTGGTGCCAATGGATTCGTCAGCATTAGCAATTCTTAAATTCCGTTAAGACCCATTTCTTAAACAAGTCTCCACGTTCTTCAAAATTTTGAAACTCGTCATGGCTAGTTCCACCGGGGCTCAACAAAACGACACTGTTGCCTAAGAGCCAGGTGGCCGATTGTTCAAGACAAGTTTTTAAATCCGGAAACTGAGCGCCGGCCAATTGAGTCTTTTCCTGAGCGCCACTTGCAAACTCACCAAAAAAAGAAAACGAGAGATTGGATGCTAACGAAAGCTTAGAGAGATCTTGCCAAGGTAAATTTTTGTTCCTTCCACCGAGCAAAACATGTATTTTTCGGTCCTGAAACGCGGATTGAACCGAGGCCACCGCTTGGAGGACGGAATCAATCGTTGTCGCTTTGCTATCGTTGATAAATAAAATATTTTGGAACTGGCCCAAGTTTTCTAAACGGTGAGGCAAGCCCGGGAAATTGAGCATAGAAAGGTAGCTGCTTTGCGGCCACTTCAGAAAATCAGCTACCAGAAATGCCATTGCGAGATTGTCCAAGTTGTGAGTTCCTACCAAGGCTGGCTTTTGCACCAATCGAAATTTGAAGACCGAACTGTCGCGATCGGCCAAGTGGATTGGCAACGGAGGATGCGAGGCCTGGAGCTGCTTGATTTTTCCAAAAGCGGCGCCGCCATGTTTATTAATCACGGCTAATTTTTGAGTGTGCGCATACAGATTGAGTTTGGTGGAATAATAACTTTCCAAAGAGTCATATCTTTCAAGATGATTTGGATTCAAATATGTCAGCAA
>JAYTZS010000133.1:0-1746 GCA_043741885.1 Bdellovibrio sp.
ATCTGCGAGCCAGCCAAAATGAGTAACGATTTTTGTCGAATGGATCAACAGTTTCGCTTTTCAGTTTCGCGAGAGCTTCAGCGGCTTTCGCGTACAGTCCTTTTTTTCTCAACAGCCAGGCTTGACTGAAAAGAATTTTTTCTCGAACCGCCGAGCGACCTCGGCCTTGGGCTTCGCCGCGACCGAGATAGGCCAGAGCTGAATCCAGATCTTCGGCTTCTTCTGACATTCGAGCTCGAACGAAATAGATTTCCTCAATCGAAGTTTTGCCTTTCAAGAGAGTTTCAGCTTTACTCAAGGCTGTCTTGGCAGTCGAGACGTGGCCTTCTGTCCATTCAGCACGAGCCAACGTGAGATAGGATTCAAGAATCCGCGTCGGAGACAGTTTATTCTGCACATTCCACTGAGCAAAATGCTGACACTGATTCAGATACTCTTCTTTTTTTTGCTCAGTCTTAAAACTATTCCGATAATTTTTATAGGCAGAGTATCTCTCACCGAGAGAAAAGGTTTTCGAATCTTCAAAGACTTTTTTGAGGTACTCACGTCCTTGCGAAAACTGCCTTTGAAAAACCCAGTCATTTCCGACTTTGATCCAATCCGATTTGCTTGGATTGGCCAAAAAGTGAGGCGCTAAATGTTCCAGTCGACTTTGCAGGTCTGCCTTGAGATTCGAATCATCAGCCGAAAGCTCTTTTGCTGGGCCTGACGTTTGAGCAAAGGTAAATTTTTGAAAGGCCTCTTGGGCAAGTTGGATCAGCTGAATTTTCTCTCGAGTTTTGTCTGAGCGCAGAGACATTTGATAATAACTTTGCGCCAAAGCTCGCCAATTCCCGGCGCGCGAGTTCTCCGCCACCTGGCGTTCCAGATCCAGTGAGGCCAGCCATGGTTCACGGCTGGCAAGTTCACTTGGAATCACTGGCAGAGGCATTGTATCAGCGCAAATCAAGTGAGCTCGAATCAATGCTAAATCTTTGAGAAGGAATTTATCACTTTTCGCAGGACTGCTTAGGGCTGTGTACAAAGAGCAACTGCCAGTTGCATCTGATTTTTCCAGAGATTTTGCTTTTTGGTAGCTGAGAAGAAAATTTTGTTGAATGGAATCGACCGATTCTAAAGGAACTCGGCCATTTTTTTCGGCCAAGCCTTTTGCTACCAAGCTGTTGCCCGTTAAGGCGGAGCCAGTTAAACTAGAGCAGCTCAAAACTATAAAAGCGGGTGCCAACACGGATGACAAAAACTTCAGATGGAAAGATTTCATCTGATCAGTTTAAAGGCAAATTTACAGTCCTTGCAATCGTCGAATTCGCTCTTCTAAAGGCGGGTGAGTACTAAAAGCCGACATCCAGCCCGCAGACTTGTTGGAAATTTTTAGCACCGCAGTTCCGGAATTGTCAGGCGCAATCTGTTCGAACTGAGCTTGAAGTTTTCGCAGTCCAGAAATCATTTTCTCACGTCCGGCATATTTCGCACCCCCAGCATCGGCACGAAATTCTCGGCGACGAGAAAAATAATTAACCAAAATACTAGCGAGAAAAGCGAAGCACATGTCAAAAACCATTGTCAGAATGAACTGCAATCCAAAGTTCCCACCGCGTCGATTGTCTCTGTCTCCACCACTGGCAATCATGCTAGCCAAAGCCCGGGACAAGAAGAGAACAAAGGTGTTCACTACCCCTTGAAGCAAAGTCATCGTTACCATGTCACCGTTGGCAATGTGGGCTGTTTCATGACCAAGCACTCCCT
>JAYTZS010000134.1:0-5219 GCA_043741885.1 Bdellovibrio sp.
AATTGATGAATCTCCTCAAGTTCAAAAACTGGTGCAAAATCTTGTCGAAGAAGTTGGTAAATTGAACTCTCAAATCACAGGCGTCCAACCGGCTCACCCCGAACATATGGAAAACGGAAAAAACCAAGTTGAGAAAGCCGGCAAAGTTCGCGGTCGGCCCTTGCATTACCCATATGTCGGCAGCGGCGCAGGAAACGGTGTTTACACCGAGCTTGAAGACGGCAGTGTGAAAATGGATTTGATCAACGGCATCGGAATCCATTTGATGGGGCATGCAAATCCTCGGGTGATGGCTGCCACAGTTCGTGGAGCCCTGTCCGATATCGTCAATCAAGGAAACCTAGAACCGAATCGAGAGTACGTTCGATTTCTCGACAAACTGACGACTTTAGCTGGAAAGAACAGCCGATTGAAATACGCCTGGCTTTCCACTTGCGGGACTATGGCCAATGAAAATGCTTTGAAGTTGAGCCGACAGAAGTTGACTCCCGCTCGAATGATTTTAGGATTCAAAAATGCTTTTGCCGGCCGTTCGACCATGATGGCTGAAGTGACTGACAACTCGGCCTATAAAGTTGGATTGCCAGAATACCACGAGCTTTTGCGGATTCCATTTTATGAAAAAAAAGATCCGCAAAGTCCAGAGAAGTCTCTTCGCGCTTTGAAAGACCACGTTGCTAAACACGAAAAAAATATCTCAGTCTTTGGCTTTGAACCCATGTTAGGAGAGGGCGGATATCAGGCCGCGCCTAGAGAGTTTTTCGTGCCTATGATGGAGTTCTGTAAACAGCATAAAATTGCTCTGTGGGCTGACGAAGTTCAAACTTTTTCTCGAACCGGAGAGCTGTTTGCTTTTGAAACATTAGGATTAGGGGCTTACATCGATCTTTGCACAATTGCGAAAACAGCTCAAGTCGGAGCCACTTTGTACACCGAAGAATTTAATCCCCAACCGGGATTGATTGCAGGAACATTCTCCGGTGCATCAGCTGCTCTGTCAGCTGGCTGTGAAATTTTAGATATGCTTCAAGAAGGATACCTCGGACCGGATGGCCGAATCATGAAGGTTCACCGAAAATTTATTTCGATGTTAGATAATTTGAACTCGACCACTTGCAAGGGACTTTTGACCGACGCTGGTGGAATGGGTTTGATGGTTGCAGTGACTCCGTACGAAGGCAAAAAAGAACAAGTCGATGCTCTGCTTAAGCGCATGTTTGCCAACGGACTGATTGCCTTCAACTGCGGAAAAGATCCGATCCGAATCCGCTTTTTGATTCCAGCAACAATCCAAGATGTGGACATCGAGGTGGCCAAAAAATTAATCGAAAAAAGCATGCTCGAGGGAGTCTAATTGAATTTTGTTGAAGCCTGCCGAAAAATGATCGCTTTTGATAGCTCTCCGCAGCTGGGCACCCGAGAACTTGTTAACTGGTTGTCGGAGATGTGCCGAGCTCGCGGACTTTTTGTCGATGTCCAAGAAGAGATCTTTGGTGATCATGAGCAAGCCAATATTCTGATTCGACCTGTTGCTGGACGCCCGTCGCAGGAGCTGCTTCTGCAAACCCATCTCGACACTCCAGATCCTGGGCCCTTTGGGCTATGGGCTGAAACAGGGCACAATCCATTCGATGCGCATATAATTGAAAATAAAATTTATGGACTTGGAACAGCAGACGTCAAATTGGATTTCTTGTGCAAGCTCGAAGCGCTTTCAGCATTTTCTAGCGAAACCAACTGGCGCCTTCCGCCAGTGCTAGTCGGAACTTACGGCGAAGAGTTGGGGATGATGGGCGCCTTAAAGCTGATTCGAAAAAACAAACTGTCTGCGAAATGGGCTCTGGTTGGAGAGGCCAGCGATCTGCGAGTCATCACTGCTGGAAACGGAATGGCTGGGGTTGAGATCCGAATTCCCTACAGCGACGAAGAGAGAAGTCACCGTGTTCAGCACAATCTGAAAGAAAGTACTTCAACCGAAAGCCGAATTTTTAATGGAAAACCAGCCCACTCTTCGACGCCGCAGCTGGGGGAGAGTGCGATTAAACAAATGCTCGATTATATGTTACAACTTCCAGAAAATATAGTGCTGATGGAAATGGACGGAGGAGTGAACTTTAACACAGTTCCTGCCAATGCCTTTTTCGAAATTGATCCAGTCTCTGGCTTTTCAAATCCAATGACAAAAAAGATAGGATTGATCTATCAAACATTGAAAGAGCTCGAAACAGAATTTTTAGCCTACCAAGACCGCCAGTTCACTCCGTCTCATCCGACTTTGAACATCGGCTTGGTGAGAACTTTTGAAGATCATATTTTTATTTCCGGCAGCTGTCGCTTGCCCCCAGTTGTGACCAATGAAGTTTATGAAAGCTGGATGGCTCGATTGAAATCGAAGTGTCAATCTGTGGGTGCCGAATTCCGTGTCACCGATTACAAGCGGCCCTATCGCACCGATGAAAACTCTGTCTTCGTCCGCGGTTGTTTGGATGAGTTAAAAGAGATGGGGCTTTCCTCTCAGATTCAAACTCAGTCCTCAACGAATGAAGCCAGCCTGTGGTCGCGAGTCGGAATTGACTGCGTATCGTTTGGCCCTGGTCAGCGAGAAGGTAATATCCACACTCCGCATGAGCATGTTGCTATCGATGATCTCAAAAAAGCCGTCGAATTTTATCGCCGAGTGATTGAAAGGTTTTGCCTATGAGCTTTATTGTCAGAGCTGTTCAGCACGATGATCTTACCCAGCTGGTCGATCTCGCTCGGCAGTTCACTTTGTTGAATCTCCCAGGTGAGAGAAAGATCATTTCAACAAAAATCGATCGGAGTTTACAGAGCTTCGCAGGCAAATTGAGCAAGCCTGATTCCGAATACTTGTTTGTGCTTGAAGACACCGAAGAGCAGCTGGTGGTTGGAAGTTCCTTGATTATGGCCAAGCATGGCACCGAGGAAATCCCCCACAATTTTTTTAAAATTACCAAACGGAACCACTACAGTGATGATCTAGGAATCGGTTTTATCCACCAGGTGCTCAAATTTCAAATGGACTTGGACGGGCCAACAGAAATTGGCGGTCTTTTGGTCGATAAAATTTATCGGCGTCGTCCCGAGAAACTAGGCAAACAAATTTCGCTTTCACGATTTCTTTATATTGGTTTGAATATGCAGCGTTTTGAGGAGCGGATCTTATGTGAACTGACTCCGCCTTTGACAGACGAAGGCCGCTCTGAATTTTGGGAAGCTCTTGGTCGCCGATTCACTGGATTGCCTTATCAGGAAGCCGATATGCTCTCGCAAAGTCACAAAGAATTTATCAGCTCACTTTTTCCCGAAGAAGATATCTATCTCTGCATGCTTGACGCCAAAGCTCGTTCTGTTTTAGGTCGGGTGGGTGAGCACACAAAACCGGCCCAGCATCTTCTCGAAGGAATCGGATTTGAGTATTTAGACGAAGTGGACCCGTTTGACGGGGGTCCACATTATGGCTGCAAGACCAGCGACATTCTGCCAATCAAGATGGGACAAAAAGTTCGAGTGGTGGAATTTGCCGATGCTTTGTACAAAGAACAAGGCTTGATGGGAACCACTCAAGAAGAATTTCGTGCGTCTTTGGTTAGTTACGACTTGCGTGGTGATGAGGTTTCCATTCCCAGTAAACTCAGGGGACTTTTGGGAATTGACTTGAATGAAGAAGTTTTTCTTTCCCCCTTTAATTACAAAACTTCGCGAAAGGAACAAACATGAGCTACCTGGGCGATTTTATTCACGGAAAATTTATTTCGGTGCAACAGCCAAACGGCCATCTCAAAGACATTTCACCAGCTGATCTAAACGATGTGATTGTGTCTGTTCCCTTTTCCCATTCGCATGTGGACAAAGCTATCGAATCGGCAAGAGTCGCTTATCTTCCGTGGGCTCGACTGAGTTTCGATGAGAGAAAAAGATATTTGCTACGTCTGAAAGACACCTTTGATTCAGTGAAAGACGAAATGGCCGAAGCGATTTCAAGGGACACTGGAAAACCGAAGTGGGAAACTTTGACAGAAGCAGCGCTCCTGAGCAGTAAAATTGATATCACCTTGAATTTTTCCATGGACCTGGTCAAAGAGGAGCGGCTTCCGAATGCACTTCCACAGGTGGATGGAGTGATCCGGCACAAATCCCGCGGCGTTATGGCCGTGATTGGTCCGTTTAATTTCCCAGCTCATTTACCCAATGGTCATAGCATTCCTGCTTTGGCTGCCGGAAACACAGTCGTCTTTAAACCATCCGAGCAAACTCCTTTCGTTGGCCAGCTGATGGCCCAGTGCTTTGAGAAAGCCGAATTTCCTGCTGGTGTTTTCAATATGATCCAAGGTGACGGCGAGACCGGGCACAAAATAGTAGTTCACGAAGAAGTAGATGGTATTTTATTTACTGGATCTTACGAGGTGGGCCTCAAGATCAAGCAAGAGACGTTGACTCATTACTGGAAAATTTTAGCTCTTGAAATGGGTGGGAAAAATGCCACGGTGATTTGGAAAGACGCGGATATGGACAAAGCGATTTATGAAACTCTGATTGGAGCTTTCATGACGTCAGGTCAAAGATGCGCTTGCACCAGTCGGGTAATCCTTCACCCCGCTATTGCCAACGAGTTCACCGATCGATTTTACGAAGCCGCAAAAAAGTTAACAATTGGGCACTGGAAAGAAAATGTTTTCATGGGCCCTTTGATTAACTCTGGAGCAGTAGAAAAGTACATCCGTTTCCAGGAGATTGCGAACCGTGAAAATTGTGAGAGCTTGATGCGTGGAAAGCAGTTGGATCTGAAACACAAAGGATATTATGTGACTCCAAGTATCCACTTGGTGAAGAAGTTTGATGCCAATTCAGTCTATCAAAAAAGCGAAATTTTTGGGCCCAACGTCGCAATTTATCAAAGCGAAGACTTTGATGAAACTTTAAAAATAGTCAATTCGACTGGCTTTGGCCTGGTCGCCGCTTTATTCACCAAAGACAAAACGCTTTTTGAAAAGGCTTTACTTGAAGCTAAGGTGGGTTTGCTCAATTGGAATCGAACGACGAATGGGGCCAGCTCTCGGCTGCCATTTGGTGGACTTGGAAAATCAGGCAACGATCGGCCGTCAGCTCACTATGCTGTTCAGTATTGCACGGTTCCGGTATCTAGCCTCGAAGATCCGACTAACTTTGATGCCAGTAAGATGTTGCCAGGAGTGACATTT
>JAYTZS010000135.1:0-5212 GCA_043741885.1 Bdellovibrio sp.
TCTCTACCAAGGGGGAAATCTCATTGATGTTCATTTTTAGAATAGTCTCATAATAAGCAGGCACTAAAGAAATCCGATTCTGCCAGCCTACATCACCACCGGTCTGTTTGCTCAGAACGTCGTCTGAGAACAATTTTACTAGCTCTTCGAATGGTCGTTTGCTTTTTTTCACTTCGTCGTGAATCTCAATGGCGCGCTTTTTAGCTTCAGCCCGCTGTTCAGCGGTGGCACCTGGCTTCACTTCAATCAAAATGTGAGATGTTCTAATTTCAGGATTCTTTCTGTAGTAGGCCTCCATTTCCTTTTCGTTGACGTTGATTTTTTGAACTCGTTCGCCCAATTCCTTTTCAAGCAAAGCTTTGTAAAGCTCTTGGCGCATGCGTTCTTGAACGATCGGGTCATTTTGTAATTTACGTTTTTCGGCTTCTTGAATTCCAATTTCATAGCGGATCAAATCCTCTAAAAACTGCTCCCTTGTTGGCGGGTTGACTGTTTGATTTTTGATCTCCGAGTATTTCTTATTGAACTCTTCCAAAGTGATCACTTTGCTACCAACCACAGCCACGTCTTTGCTTTGGGCACCGGCCGAAGTGGCCAGCAGCACAGACATCAAAAAGCCCGCAAGAACCTGGAAATGCTTCATAATTTAACATCCTTATGAAAAACGATTGCTCAATCAAGGCTAACTGACAGAGCCAGGTGTCGCAATTTTTTTAAGAGCCACAAGCCGCGCATTATGCAGGGCGTCTGCGACGAGCTTTTGCAAATCTTCCGAGCGTGGGTCTTGCTCTCGAGTCACCGCCGGAAACGGACCCAGCCACTGCATATGAACTCGGGCAAATGGTTTCGGAAGAAAAGTTTTATTCCATGATTTATCAAATATCCAAGCCCGAGAGCAGCCGACCCCAACCACATAAATCTGCGCATTCATCAAACGGCTGAGTTCGAAAACTCCGGGCTTCACTTGAAATATCGGCCCTTTCGGGCCATCGACCGCAAAGCTCGAGTTTCGTTTTTGCTCTTTCACCAGTCGAATGAGTCCCTTCAGCGCATGCACACCACCTCGAGTGGATGACCCTCTTGAGGTCACTCCGCCAAGCATTCGAATCACTGAATTCATCAGCTCGCCATCTTTGCTGGTCGAGGTGATCGTCGCGATCCGGTATCGCGGAATAATATCAAGCAAAGCAAGTTCATCTCCGTGCCAATGAGCAAAAATCAGGGGATCCCTGTCGGCCAAAGATTTTTTCATCGCGTCGGGCTCTTCTAAGGTCAGTCTCCAAGTCAAAGACAGGGATTTAAAAAAAGCCCAAATGAGAACACTGAAAATGTATTTTCTAAGCCAAAGTTCAATCAATGATGAAGAGCCTTTTTGAACTCTTCAGTTAATTGCGGAAGAATTTCGAAAAGGTCTCCAACTAAACCGTAAGTGGCCTTTTGAAAAATGGGAGCGTTTGCATCGCTGTTGATGGCAACAATCACTTTGCTGCCAGACATTCCTGCCAAATGTTGGATAGCTCCAGAAATTCCGACTGCAATGTACAAAGTAGGAGCAACTGTTTTGCCGGTTTGTCCGACTTGCATTCCATGGGTCACCCAACCCGCATCGACAACAGCCCGCGAAGCTCCGACTGTAGCGCCCAATACATCAGCAAGGTCATGAAGCAATTTGAAGTTCGCAGCTTCTTTCAGACCACGGCCACCGGAGACAATAATATTCGCCTCGGTCAAATCCATTTTTTCTGATGTTCCACGGACAATTTCTTTCAGCAAAGTCTGGAAATCGGGTTTTTCTAAAGTGTGCTGTTGAACTGTGACCTTCGTATTAGCTACTGGAGGATCAACTGGAAGCTGATTTGCTCTCATTAAAACGATTTTAACAGGACTGTTCTCAAATCCCATGTGAGCAAGAGCTTTTCCAGAATAAATAGGTCGTTTGGCAGTCACTGTTTCGCCAGAAATCTGAAGCTCTGTGCAGTCGCTGAGAATTCCTGTGTCCAAATGGGCCGCCACACGTGGAAAAAGATCTCTTCCTAAGGAACTAGCTGAAGCCAAAATTAAGGTGGGTTTAATTTGCTCAATCGCTTTGCTCATCATTTCTGTGAAAAGCTGCGAATTGTACTGATCAAAGCTTGCATCTGAAAATGAGTGGACCTCAACGGCTCCATATTGAGCGCAAGCTACTGCTAACGCTTCAGACTGCGAGCCTCCAACAATCAGTGCCGCAACCTCTCGGCCAGATCGCTTGGCAGCGGTTAAAAGTTCCTGAGCACTGCGTTTGATTTTTCCGTTTGAAGACTCAATGAAAACTAAAATTTTAGACATCTTTCATTCCTTTTTCTGCAATCATATCTCTGCAATCATTGTGAGCTGGAAATTGTCTTACAAAACCTTAGCCTGATCGCGAAGCGCCCGAACTAGCGCTGAGACCTGAGCTGAGGCCTCGCCAGCAAGCATTTGAACTGCTGGTTTTTCGGCCGGGAGCTCAAGAGACAGAATTTTCGTCTTTGCTGTGGCCTTGGTGGGCAAAGATGAAAGCTCAAGCTCTTTAATCACTTTCTTTTTGGCTTTCATGATTCCAGGAAGGCTGGCATAACGGGGCATATTCAAACCTTTGTTGGCAGCAACTACAGCTGGCGCCATCAACTGAATGATTTCTTTTGCACCGCCCTCCACATCTCTTTCAACATTGATATTTTCAGAAGTCAGAGAAAATTTAGAAACCACCGTCGCATGCGGAATTTTTAGAAATTCAGCGAGCATTTGACTGACGGCTGAGGCATTGTCATCAATCGCCACTTTGCCAGTAAAAATCACTTTGTAATCACCTTCTTGCAAAATGACGTCAGCCAGAGCTCTAGCCACCTGATAGGCGTCCAAGTTCTCTGGTGCATCGACCACTATAGCTTCATCTGCTCCCATAGCAAGTGCTGTCCGAAGCGCATCCACGACGCGTTTCTTGGGGCCCACGCTCAAGGCCCAGACTTGAGATCCAGGATTGGCGTCGCGAGCCTTAAGGCTTTCCTCGACGGCGTACTCGTCGTAGGGGTTCATTACCCACTTGATTCCAGTGGGATCAATCGACTGAGAGTCCGCTGACATTTTGATTTTTGTCTCAGTATCAGGAACTTGCTTCAAGCAGACAAAGATTTTCATTTCAACACCCCTGTGTAAACTGTCGCAATATCAGTCAAAACTCTGTTTCAGGCAAAGCTTTCTTAGCTCGACTAACATGATGCTCCGGCTGGACAAAAATGTTTCTGGGGACTAAAAATAACATCTGACCGAAAAAAATTATTTCGAGGACTTTCATGGACGCTATTGCAACCCGCCCCTTTTATCGCACCAGCATCGGCAAAAAATATATTATGGCAATCTCAGCCTTGATCTGGGCTGGATTTGTTGTGACCCATATGGCGGGAAACATGCTGATTCTTGTAAGTCCCGATCTCTACAACAGCTACGGACACGGGATCGTTACCAGTGGGATTTTGATCCCTGCCGAGGTCGTTTTGGTATTGGCGCTGATCACTCATGTAGTGATGGCCATTGTGCTAACAATCGAAAATCGAAAAGCTCGAGGACCTGAGCGTTATGCGGTGAAGCCTAAGGGCGACAAAGGTGGAAGTTTGGCGTCTAGGACGATGGCCGTTCAGGGAACAATTATTTTGGCCTTCATCATCTACCACATCATCACATTTAAATATGGACCTGTTTATGAAACAACGGTGCATGGGGTGGTGATGCGCGATTTGCACAAGCTGATCCTTGAAGTCTTTCGCAAACCTGAATATGTGGCTTGGTACACAGTCAGCTTGATTTTGCTAGGCTTGCATTTGAAGCACGGAGTGGCTTCGACCTTTCAATCTCTCGGATTTAAAAATGAACATTTTGCTCCAATGATTTACAAGCTCAGCGTCGCCTATGGAGTGATCGTAGCGCTTGGATTTCTTTCTCAACCTTTTTACGTTTATTTCATCGCAGGATAAAAAAAGTATGGCAAATTTAGACGGCAAAATTCCACCAGGTCCAATCGCCGATAAGTGGAACGAACATAAGTTTCACATGAAGTTGGTAAACCCGGCGAATAAACGAAAACACAAAATTATTGTGGTCGGAACAGGCCTTGCGGGAGCCAGCGCGGCGGCTTCGTTTGGCGAGCTCGGATACAATGTGAAAGCTTTTTGTGTGCATGAAAGCCCCCGAAGAGCTCACTCAGTGGCGGCTCAAGGCGGGATCAATGCTGCCAAAAATTATAAGAACGATGGCGACAGCACTTACCGTCTTTTTTATGACACTGTAAAGGGCGGAGATTTCCGTTCGAGAGAAGCAAATGTTCATCGACTGGCCGAAGTGTCTTCGCAAATTATTGACCAGTGCGTGGCCCAAGGAGTGCCGCTGGCTCGAGAATACGGCGGACTGCTGGCCAATCGATCTTTCGGTGGTGCTCAGGTGTCGCGGACTTTCTATGCTCGTGGTCAGACAGGTCAGCAGCTATTGATCGGAGCTTACTCGGCCATGATGAGACAGGTTGAAAAGAAGCAAGTGGAGTTATTCACTCGTCGGGAAATGTTGGATCTAGTCATCGTCGATGGCCAAGCGCGAGGAATTGTTGTTCGGAACTTGAATACGGGCAAGTTGGAATCTCATGAGGCGGACGCAGTGGTCATAGCAACGGGCGGTTACTCAAACGTATTTTTCCTTTCGACCAATGCGATGGCTTGTGCTGTCACGGCTGCTTGGAAAGCTCACAAACGAGGCGCTTATTTTGCAAATCCTTGCTTCACGCAGATTCACCCGACTTGCATACCAGTGTCCGGAGAGCTTCAGTCGAAATTGACTTTGATGTCTGAATCACTGAGAAACGACGGGCGGGTTTGGGTTCCTAAGAAAAAAGGTGACACCAGAACGCCAGCGCAAATTCCAGAAGACGAGCGAGATTATTATCTCGAAAGAATTTATCCAAGTTTTGGAAATTTAGCTCCCAGAGACGTTGCTTCTCGGCAGGCTAAATACCGAATTGATGAGGAATTCGGAGTCGGTCCAACCGGGCGTGCAGTGTACTTGGATTTTAAAGATGCGATTGGACGATTGGGACAAAAAGCAATTGCCGAAAAATACGGAAATCTTTTTGAAATGTACGATAAGATTACTGGTGAAAATCCTTATCAAACTCCGATGAGAATCTATCCAGCACCCCATTATACAATGG
>JAYTZS010000136.1:0-14165 GCA_043741885.1 Bdellovibrio sp.
GTGCTCATCTAGAATGCCGGCGTTATCAAAAAATTCCGATTTGGCAAAACGAACCTCTTCCCGGAAGTTGTCTCCTGCAAAGTGAGAGAGGATCTTTTCAATCAGTTGAAAATAAATTTTTGATTTTTCTGCAGTTTCTTGATCACTCATAATTGTCTCCGAATCATCGTGTTGACAAAAAAATCAAAAAGCTCGGAGGCTTCGTGCGGTCCCGGGTGGCTTTCCGGATGATATTGAATTCCGAGGCAATTCTTTTCTTCACTGTAAAATCCAGCCACCGTCTGATCGTTCAAGTTGGTGTGGGTGACTTTCACGAAAGCAGGCAAGCTCGCTCTTTTCACTGCATACCCATGATTTTGGCTTGTCATGTAGACCTTGCCAAGCAGCTCGTCTCGAATCGGATGGTTAGCTCCGCGATGTCCAAATTTCATTTTATAAGTTTCAGCTCCCAAAGCTAAACCTAGGATCTGATGACCCATGCAGATTCCATAGATCGGCTTTCGTCCTAAAAGCTTTCGCACAGTTTCAGTTGCCACCTGAACATCAGCAGGATCTCCAGGGCCATTGGTTAACATCACTGCATCAGGCTTTGCAGCAAGGATCTCTTGAACTGAGCTGCGTGATGGAAAAATGCTAACTTGGGAACAACGTTGCTTTAACTCTCTGATGATATTTTCTTTCGCTCCGAAATCCAGTATGGCAACGTGTGGGCCCTTGGGCTTTTCGCCAGCTTCCTGGCTGATAGTCTTTCTCGAGGTCAGGTAAACCCAATCTTTGGCTTGCTTCTTTTTTTCGGCAATCAAGCTGTGAGCCAAAATCACTGCTGCTGTTACATCTTTTGCTTGCACTAATGCTCCCCAAGTCGTTCCACCCTCCCGCAGGCGAAGTGTGATTGCTCTTGTATCGACATCGGAAACACAGGGGAGTGAAAAATCTTGCAACCGCTTAAGCCAGCTATTTTCTCGCTGCGAATTTTGCACTTGTAGACAGACAAAGCCCTCAATCCAAAGTTGTTTAGATTCCCAGAAGCGATCATCCACCCCGTAATTGCCTTGCATCGGCGAGGTCATCACGACAATTTGAGAAAAATAGCTAGGGTCTGTGGCAATTTCTTCGTAACCCGAGTGAGAGGTGTTGAAAACAACTTCGCCGGCTCGATGATTTCCACAATGCCAAGCGCCCTCAAAAACTTCTCCGGTTTCAAGAATTAGAAAACCTTTCATTTGGTTTCTCCCAAAGCAATTCGGAGCAAAGCTTCTCGAATGTAAACTCCATTTGTGACTTGTTGTAGAATGCAGGATCGAGAGTCCGTCGTCACGATTTGTTCCATTTCCAATCCATAATTGATTGGACCAGGATGCAGTAGAGGCGCCCAAGCTGGCAGAGCTTTTAGTGAACCTGGGTTCAAACCAAACTGAATGGTATAATCATCCTTTGCAAATGGTTGAGCGCCTGAATGACGTTCAAACTGAAATCTCAGGGCCATCACGGCATCACACCAATTTAAGCCTTCGTGCAAAGAAGCAAACTTCTGAACTTGAGGATTTTCTAACAGATAATCATTAGGTCCACACTGGCCAAGTGTATAGCCACAGACCTGTGCCAACTCGACATGTGAGGCAGCAACACGGCTGTGCTTCAAATCTCCAACAATCAGCAATTTTTTTCCAATGACCGAACCCCACTTCGATTGCAAAGTGAAAAGATCTAGAAGAGCCTGAGTTGGATGGCCGCGCACGCCCCAGCCTGCATTGAGGATAGGTGCAGAGACTTGCTCGGAGATCTTTCGCAGATCTACGTGTTCACCGCAACGAATGATCATCAAACAGGGGCTCATCGCAGCTATATTCAGTATCGAATCTTCGACTGTCTCACCTTTTTCTAAACTAGTTTTTTGGCCGCCATCAAACAGCAAGGGTCCGAGGCCGGCCCGATGTGCTGCAGTTTCAAAACTCAACCGAGTGCGGGTGCTAGTTTCGACAAAAAACAACGCGAGTGTTTCACCTTTGAGCCGAGGAGCTCTAGGTTTTTCTTTCAATGACTGAGCCAGAGAAAAAATGTTTTCAATTTGTGGTTGAGTCAAGCTTTTGAGGTCAAGGAGAGAGGTAAAACCTGTCGGCATTGGATTCTACGGTAACTAAGGGGCAAGTTTCTGTCAACGAGGAGCGACTCCTGTGCGATTCCAACGCACTGTCGGAATTCGGTTTTCCCAGAGGCGGACTTGCCAGTCCAGTGACAGCCAAATGAACACCACTTGGCCTTCGACACGAGAGATCGGCACGCTGCCCCAGTAGCGAGAGTCATCGCTGGAATCCCGATTGTCACCGAGCAAAAACACTTCTTGTGGAGGCACTATCAAAGGACCGAAATGATTGTTCTTTTGAGTTTTCTGAAAAAGCAGAGTTCGAGCCCCCTCGCCAGCCCCCTCTTCAACCGCCTTAAAAAATTCAGATCCCGAAAGATCTTTGAGCAAAGCTTGGGATTGGTTTTCTGACAATTCTTTGTAGAGTAGTTTTTCACCATTGACGATGAGTTTGCCATTTTCAATTTCAATTCGATCTCCAGGTAACCCCACAACCCTTTTGACATAACTGACTTTGGCCTGCTCAGCATAAGTGAAGACGACAATATCTCCACGATGAGGAACGCTCATTGCAATCTTGGTGTCAGTGAAGGGAACTTTTATCCCATAAGGGAGCCGATAGGCGAAAATAAAGTCGCCAGGAAATAAAGTCGGCGACATCGAGCTTGTCGGGACACGGTACCCAGTGAAAATAAACGTTCTGACGATCAAGGCCAGTAAAACTGCAATTAGAATGTTTTCCAGATAATCACGCCAAGATCTCATTTCTGGATTATCTACCGATCAATCGACTTTTTTCAAGAAACGATGCCAGCGAATTGCCTGTGGATCACAAAGAAACTGAGCTGAGGCCAAAGTCCGATCGCAAGAAAGCCAAATTCTCGCGGCCGTCCCGATTAAATTTTCTTCGGGAACAAAGCCCCAAAATCGAGAATCATTCGATTGGTCTCGATTATCTCCCAGGACAAAGAATTGTCCATTCGGAACTTTCACTGCTGCGTAATTTGAGGCCTGCTTGTTCAAATGGCGGATCCAATAAGTTCGCTTCGAAGTCTCCCGTTCATATTGGAATTCGCCTGAACTCTCACTAAAATCATCATCTGAATTTTCCACCGCATTCTGCCGGGGCCGAGTCGCGCTGGACTGAGCATAGACGACTCCGTTTACTGAAACCCGGCCTTCTCTCACAGAAACTTCCTCGCCAGCCACAGCGATCACTCGCTTGACATAGAAGACCTCGGGATTGTCAGGGAACCGAAACACCACCACCTCACCATGCTGAGGGTGCCCCCACTGCAAAAGAAATTGATTTTGAAATGGAACATGAACGCCGAACTTGAGCTTGTTGACAAAAATATGATCGTGAATCAGAAGGCTTGGAATCATGGACCCAGAAGGAATCACAAATGGTTCAATCAAAAGCCATCTGACACAGACAATTAGAAACACAGGTCCGAAGAAGCTGAGCAATGCTTGAGACCAAGTGCCACGAAGATCTTTTTTCATCTCAATTTCTCTGTGTTTTCTTAAAATCCGTGTCTAGGCAATTCTGTGTTTTGAAAAAAAGCAGGTCGCAACCTCAGTTGACCGTATGAAAAAATCGTTTCCAGCGCAAAGTGAGTGGATTGCACAGAAATGGCAGTCGAGGCAAAGTCTCTTCGCAGGACAACCAGACCATGCTGGCGCGACCGAGAATATTTTTCTTAGGCAAAAAGCTCCAGACGCGACTGTCAGCTGAGCGATTGCGATTATCTCCCATCACAAACAGATGATCCGGCGGAACTGTGACAGGCCCGAAAGTGTCATAGACATCGCCTCGACGGATCAAGACGGAATGCTCTTTTTCACCGAGAACTTCTGTGAAATGGACGTAGTTGTCTTTGCTATCGAAAGTGTCGCCATCGCTGCGGAAGTCCTCATCTCGAAGCCATTCGAAATCTCGTGATGACAAGGGAATCTTTTTTTCCATAGGCTTGTCGTTCACGTACAAAGTTCCATTTTCATAATAGATTTTGTCGCCGGGCTCGCCGACCACTCGTTTGATGAAAAAAGTGCTCATGTCCCGTGGATATTTGAAGACGATCACTTCGCCTTGTTTGGGTTCAGCGAATTTGACCAACCAATCTTCGCTGAAAGGGACGCGGACTCCGTAAACAAATTTATTCACAAAGATATGATCGTGAATGAGCAAGGATGGAAGCATCGATCCAGAGGGAATCACATAAGCTTCAAAGAAAATCCACCGAATGAACAAAGCCACTAAAATGGCCAGTGCCATTGAGCCCCAGCCTTCGGTCCAAAAAAACTTGGAGCGAATATCCCAGCTGGTCCATTTTTCTGTTTTGGAATTTGATTTTGCTTTGTTGGGTGGAGCCGAAGAGGACGCACCGTTTTGAGTTGAACTCATTCGTTTATCTCTTTCGCCAGTTCGACAAAAACAGCGCAGTGGCTTTTGCAGTTCTTAAGCGGAAGCTGTCTCCCTGATGCACTGATGTTGGAAAATAATTTCATAATCAATCCTCAACTTTCAAAATTGCCAAAAAGGCTTCTTGTGGAATGTCGACGCTGCCGATTTGCTTCATTCGCTTCTTGCCTTCTTTTTGTCGTTCGAGAAGTTTTCGCTTACGAGAAATATCTCCCCCGTAACATTTCGCTGTCACATCTTTACGCAAAGCGCCCAAAGTTTCTCGAGCGATGATCTTGGCGCCAATGGCAGCTTGGATATTCACTTGGTACTGCTGCCGAGGAATCAAGGTCTTCATTTTCTCAGCAACGGACCGGCCACGCTGTTGGGCTTTCGAACGATGCAAGATCAAAGACAAAGCATCAACAGGCTCTGCATTGATCATGATATCTAGTTTAACCAGATCTGCCTCTTCGAAACCCATCAACTCATATTCTAGCGAGGCATAACCTTTCGAAATGGACTTCAAGCGATCATAAAAATCCATCACCATTTCGTTCATCGGGAGCCTGTATTCGATGATGACTTTGGTGGAGGTAACATAGTCCATCTTGATCTGAATGCCGCGTTTGTCTTCACACAGCTTCAAGATCGAGCCAATATAATCGGTCGGAGCGTGAATTGTAACCTTCACAAAAGGCTCTTCCATTTTCTCGATTTTGGTTTCGTCTGGCAGCTGCGCCGGATTTTCCAAATCGAGTATTGTTCCATCTTTAAGATGTATTTTATAAACCACTGTCGGAGCTGTGGTAATCAGATTCAGATCAAATTCTCGCTCCAGTCGCTCTTGCACAATTTCCATGTGCAACAGACCAAGAAAACCACATCGATAGCCAAAGCCAAGTGCCATTGATTTTTCAGGTTCATAAGTCAATGAGGAGTCATTCAAGCAGAGCTTCTCGAGAGCCACTTTCAGATTTTCATATTCAGTTGAGATCACAGGAAAAATTCCGGCAAAAACCATGGGCTTGATACGCTTGAAACCCGGCAGAGCGACGACTCCACCGTTTTTCGCCGAAGTAATGGTGTCGCCGACTTTCACATCTCGAATGTCTTTGATTCCGCAAATGATAAAGCCCACTTCGCCAGCATCCAGTTGCTCAATTGGCAGTGGAAAAGGCGCGTATTTACCCATTCTGAGAATTTCATAATCGCGGTCGGTTGCCATGAATTTGATCCGCTCGCCTTTTTTGATCGTTCCATCCATTGCACGAACCAAGATGACGACCCCTTGATAGGCATCAAACCAAGAATCAAAAATCAAAGCCCGAAGTGGCAAGGTTCGGTCAGCCTTCGGTGGCGGAACTTTTTTCACAATGGCTTCGAGGATGTCGCGCATGCCAATTCGTTCTTTGGCCGAAGCAAGAATGGCTTCGGAGCAGTCAAGACCAATAGTGTCTTCGATTTGCTTTTTAACCCCTTCGGGATCTGCCGAAGGAAGATCAATTTTATTTAAGACCGGAATGATTTCTAAATTATTTCCCAGAGCCAAATAGACGTTGGCTAAAGTCTGAGCTTCAACACCTTGATTGGCATCAACAACAAGGATGGCACCTTCGCAAGCGGCTAAAGATCTGGACACTTCGTAACTGAAGTCGACATGCCCCGGAGTGTCTATCAAATTGATTTGATAAATCTGTCCGTCGAGAGCTGTGTAATCCAAAGACACTGTTTGTGCTTTGATCGTAATTCCACGCTCCCGCTCCAATTCCATATTGTCTAGAAACTGAGCTTTTTCTTCTCGAGCCGAAAGAGAACCCGTTTCAGACATCAAAGCATCGGCCAAAGTGGATTTGCCATGATCAATGTGAGCAATGATAGAAAAATTTCGAATGTATTTGGGATCCATGTCTGAAGGTGAGCTTATCCTTTTCTCGCCAAAGTTTTCACAACATCTTTCAGTTGTTCCACTTTATTTGTTTTTTCCCAAGAAAACTCCTCACGGCCAAAGTGTCCATAAGAAGCCGTTGGGCTGTAAATCGGTCGCAAAAGGTCGAGTTCCTTCACGATGTGAGCTGGTTTGAGTGACCAAACTTCACGAACTGCTTGTTCGAGGATTTCAGGTCCAACTGCACTTGTGCCAAAGTCATTGACGTTGACGCTGACTGGTTCAGCTACTCCGATGGCGTAAGCGACTTGAACCAGAACTTTTTCTGCCAGTCCTGCGGCTACGATATTTTTCGCCACGTGCCGAGCCGCGTAGGCTGCTGAGCGGTCAACTTTCGAAGGATCTTTACCAGAGAAAGCTCCGCCGCCATGTGCCCCATGTCCGCCGTAAGTATCAACAATGATTTTTCGCCCCGTCACTCCAGCATCACCCATCGGTCCCCCGATGACAAATCGGCCTGTCGGATTGACCAAGATTTTTGTTCTGGCATCCATCCATTTGGCTGGAACAACTTTGTGTAACACACTGTCCATGACGAAACTTTTCAACTGAGCTTGGGTTGCAAGTTCTGAATGCTGGGTGGAAACTACAATTGTGTCGATTCGGGTGGGCTTGCCATTCTCATATTGAAAAGTGACTTGAGATTTAGCATCTGGCCGCAGAAAATCAGCACCGGCTTTTCGCTGAATTGCCATTTCTTTTAATATTTTGTGAGAAAGGGAAATTGTTAAAGGCATCAACTCTTCAGTTTCATTGACTGCATAGCCGAACATCAGACCTTGATCGCCAGCGCCCTGCTCTTCACTGCCGGTTTCCTTGACTCCCATAGCGATGTCTGCGGACTGTTGACCGACTGCCAGCATCACAGCACAGGTTTTGTAATCGAAACCTTTGTCCGAGTGGTCATAACCGATTTTTTTCACAGTTTCTCGAGCAATTTCTGTGATGTTTATTTTTGCTGAAGTTGAAATCTCGCCGGCAACACAGATTAAACCCGTGGTGAGCAAAGTTTCGCAAGCCACTCGGCCTCGGGGATCCTGGGCCAAAATGGCGTCCAGGACGGCATCGCTGATTTGATCGGCCATCTTATCTGGATGACCTTCAGAAACTGACTCGCTGGTAAAGAAATAATTTTTGAGTTGAGACATGGCAATCCCCCTTTGAAATTTCGATTGGATGAAACCTCAGGAGGCTACAAAATGTGCGGGAGGGGGTCAACGAAAACCCCCTTTTTGACAAGCAATTGTTGTCAATTCCGCCGGGAAGTCCGGCTCAGGCTTGCTTTTTCCAAGGCAAAAGAGAGTTGTCGTATTCGAGGCTCTCGTTCAGTCGCTCAAAACGACCCATTTTTGAGCGGCCAAAATCTTTGTGAGCTTGAAGTTTTTCTTTTTTCTTTAAAAACTGCTTGCTCAGCTTTTCAGCCGCTTCATCTAAGGCTAAATAGAAAGAGTCACTATGCGAGGTGGCCTTAAAATGTCCGGTCCCGCTTTGCACGAGGACATCGACTTGGCAGTCATGGCGCTTGCCTTTGCTATAAAAAATTTGCCACTGGCTTTCTTTTAGTAAGAGCTGTCCTGCCTTTTCTAAAATTGTTTCTGCGTATTGTTTGAGAGAGTCCGATGAATCAACATGCTTGAACGTGTGTTTCCAGTTCATGCCTAAAGCTCCAGTCTGAAGGTTAGACGGCCATACTCACTTATCGGCAGGACTGGACATACAGAGAGCTCAAATTTGAAAAATCTCAAAATGAGACGAATTTTCAGAGCTTGCCCAGGGGGCGAATCCAAAATACCCACATCGCAATTAAACCAAATGCTAAAAAAATTCCAAGCCATCTCCAAAAGAGAATATCTGTATTTCTTCCACTGTCGATTTTCGAGTCATTGAATCGAAAAACCAGAGAGGCGGCTTCGGCTCTGCGTCCCATCTGAACTTTCCATTCGGCCGCAAGAACGAGCACCGATTCGAAGATCGTTTCACCTCTTTGTTTTTCAACCATAAGATAGCCTTCAATGCGTGCGTGAGATTGAATTTTCAGTGGTTGAATGCCCAGCTCGGTGATCAGCTTGAGCTGTGGAGAAATCACAGTGCGCAAGCTGACCTCTGTCTCCCTACTGCCTCTATTTGAAATTGTATAGTGAACTTCGAGTTTGTCCACATGCGATTGTTTGGTCGATTTCTCAAGTTGAATTTCAATCAAACCTGCTTCGGACTCAATTTTTTTATCACTGGAGATAATCAAAAAACTGGGGGCAGAGATCGAAAGCCCATTTCGATCTTGGTAATTTTGTAAGATCCGAATAAGAAACTGACCTTTCGAAGGCAAAGCAGTCAAGCACCCATTCCAAATCTCAGTGCAAATATTTTCAATAGGAATTCGCCATTGCAGATCCCATGAGATTTTTCGCCTTGGATAAGCGGTTTGTGGCTCGAGCTGAAGGCGGGAGCGATCCAGAAAGAAAACTGGAAATATATTTTGTGCTGGTTCATCGCCTTCATTTTCAATCGTGTAAATTCCTGATAGCAAAATCTCTGACGACAACTGAGAAATGTGAAGATTTGATTGTTGAGATATTCGAAGATAGGAAGCTGAAACTGATCCCATTAGAAAATAGAGTAATAAGAAAATAACAAAAGCCCCGAACTTCATTGAGATTGCTCTTGTTCTTGTTCTTTTCTTTCATTTTTTCTATTTACGATGAGAAGGCTCAGTAGGAAGGCTAAGGTCAGCCATGACAAAAGATCAGAAACTGTCCACAGCCAGTGATGCCCCCAAGAAAGAGTGACAGATTTTTCCGTTGGGATTAGCCCTAAAAATCCTGGACTAACTAGAAAAATGGGGTCTTCAGTCGATGCTTTCCAAGTCGGGTGATAGGCAAACTTTAGGTAATGAAATCGACCAGGACAATCAGTTGTTAGCTCAATTTTATCAAATTCCACTTTGACCTCGGGATGGCATTGTTGAGTGGAAGAGAGACTCGCCTGACGAAGAAAGTCTTGTTCCTTTTCCTGAGCAACGATCAAAAAGGGAGAATCTGTTTGATAATGTTGAAACCATTCATAAAATTTTACTTTAAAATTCTGTTCATCATTGAGAAACTGCGGCGGTTGAAAAAGCACTTCTATCAATTCTGGCTTTTGTCTCAATTGATAGAGATGCCACAATCCGAAATCTTGCTTTTTTTCGAGAAACTTACTTTGATTGGCTTCTTGCTGGATTGCAGGCGAAATTAAAATCAGATCTGACACTCCCATCAAACGAAAAACCGCCTCCGACTGTGGTACATGGTGAGTGGAGCAAGCATAATTTGGAAATGGACAGCTCGGAGTTTCGCTAATCTGCGCTTGCAAATCAAACGCTGCCGGAGCGAGAACGGTGGCTTGCATATAAACACTCTCCATTGTGGCTCGTCCTGAAAAGTAAGGAAGCATTTCGAACACTCGCATGGTTCCAGCTGAGTTGGAAAGCTCGCTGTTCTCATAGATCACGCGTGGATCCGAAAAATTTCCTCGGATCCTTTGACTGAGTTTGCTGAGATCTTGAAACGCCGGCTTGGTGGACCATCCAGAATAATTCCATTTCATCCAAACTGGCAAATTGCTCACAGTTCGAAGCGGCCACCAAAATCCTAAGGCAATCACTGGTAATAAAAGAAAAAATGCCCAGGGCCGCGGAAGAAATTGTTTGAGTGCCAAGCCGACCGCCACGGCTGCCAACAAACAGGCCGCCAGCTGGCCTATTGGAATTACCCGGACATCAACCAGTCCCCAACTTGGGAAAACAAAAAAGTAAAAGGTCGAACCCAAAATCCAGCTGAGAAAGAGCACAATTGCAAACCGATCCGCAGCTCGAGATGCCAATGAGCCCGGAATCAAAACTGCGGCGAGAGAAATCAGTGCGATCAGGGAAAAGGGCCAAAACAAGATGGGGAAAATTTCATGGTAGAACTGATTGCTGCTCCACTGAAGACCGAAAGCAGTTGTCCATTTTGAATTTTGCAACATTGGGAGCACGAACCATGCGGCCAAAGCGAGCGTTGCTAAACCAGAAGAGAAAAGTTTTCGAAGGCGCCATCTCCAATCTCCAGCTGAATGAAAGAATAGAAAAATTAGAAAGACGACAGGGATCTCAAGTGCAATATAGAAATGGCACAAAAGAACGGCGGCCCACAAAAAGGTGGAATAGACGAGAAACTTTTTTTGGTTGAGCTCCCAGTTGAGAACTCCGACTGCTAAAAGAAAAAAACAAACTGCATAGAGATGGGCAAATTGGCCGGCCAACGTAGAAAGGGCATTGCCACCCCACATGCTGAAAGACTCATTGTACAAAACACTGAGGCTTGCCACTGCTGCCAAGATTGGAATCGGAAACTTGAGATTGAGGCCGTGGAAACAAAAATAAACACAGATTGGAAATGCCGCCATTGGCAAAACAGTTCCGAGGTTGAATGCTTCTCCCAATGGCATGACGGCCGAAAGCAAAGCCATCAAAAGATAAGGTCCAGGAAAGTAATGAGTGAGATGCGGCTCTCCGCCGAGATTTCCTGGATTCCACACCCGAACATGGAAATGCGGCAGACCTTGTTTCACCAACGTAACCAGCGGCCAAAAGTGGGATCCCATGTCACCGCCAGTAGCCGGCTCTGAAGCAAAAATTTCCTTGGGTAGAAATCCAAAGAAAATAACCAATGCTGTAGATAAAAAAACAACGTCAACACAGATTCCAGATTTTCTAAGAAAAACGATCCATTTGCGGAAAAATTGACTACGAGTCATAAGTGCTGGAACTGAACACGGTGAAACCAAGACTGTGTATTTTTCAGCAGTCCCCAAACACGAAAAAGATTTCGATAACGATAAAGCCCTTCATGCCAAATATTGAATTTACTTTTTCGTTGATCTACACAGCTCACTCCGATTTGCACAATCGATTGATGATTGAGATGGAGCCACACACAAATTTCAAATACGTAAGCTGTCCATTCATCTATTTGTGGCAAAATCGGAAAAATCGCTTCTCTCCGGTAGGCTTTTGCGCCCATCGAAAAATCCGTGATGGTCATTTGGAAAAGGATCTGAGTGATTGCTAGATAAATCTGGCTCCCCAGCACTCGAAACCAAGAGCGCTGTTGAGTCCCCATAGTTTTGGAACCGACGACCATTGATGCATTTTCCAGCAGCAAGTGCGCTTGCCGGATGAAATCAAGATCGACCGAAAGGTCTGCATCCATTGAAATCAAATGGGGGAACTTTGCTTCTTTAGCAGCTTTGGCAAATGCTTTTCCGACACTTTTTCGAGGCAACGAGAAAGCTCGAAGCCAAGGGAACTGAGTTTGCAGCCTGAGAGCAACCTCGAATGTCTGATCCTCGCTGCCATTGTCCACGACCAGAACTTCGAACGGCAATTCTAACCCGAGAAGATACTCGGCCAGCCTGGCCATGTTTGTTTGGAGGATTATTTCTTCGTTGTAAACTGGAATCAGAATGCTGATCATGGCCCGTTTAGAAGATCTTTTTACGACGGCTCGACGGAGCAATTCGCAACACGTCTCTGTATTTGGCCACAGTCCGACGGGCAATTTGAATTCCATCTACCTTGAGCAAATCGACGATCTGTTGATCTGAATAAGGATTTTTATGATCTTCTTTTGCGATCAGCTCTTTGATTTTCAATTTGACCGACTCGCTGGCCAATGATTCGCCATCCGAAGTCGAAATACCAGAATTGAAGAAATACTTGAGCTCAAAAATACCTTGAGGAGTGTGAACATACTTGGCTGTTGTCACTCGACTGACCGTGGATTCATGCATTCCAATGTCGTTGGCAATGTCTCTAAGAACCATTGGCTTGATAAAGGCAGAGCCCTTTTCAAAAAATTCTTTTTGATGTTTCACTATACTGTCGGTGACTTTGTAGATGGTTCGTTGGCGCTGGTGAATTGACTTGATCAACCAGACTGCTGACCGCAATTTTTCTTGAATATAGTCCTGAGTTTTCTCGTTACCTGGAGCACCTTTAAGCATATTTCGGTAAAAATTCGAAATCTTCAACCGTGGCAATCCATCTTCGTTCAACGACACCATGTAATCGTCGCCGACCTTGTAAACATACACATCGGGTGTCACATATTGAGTGTCCGCAGGGGCATAAGCCAAACCTGGCTTTGGATCCATCGCATAGATAATTTTGCACATATCAGCAACAACCGAAATGTCTTGGCCAATTGCCTTGGCAATTCCTTCAAAATTTTTCTTTTCGAGATCCTTCAAGTGATTATTGATCAAGTTGACCAGATCATGAGTGTCTTCTTCCACTGCTTTGGCTTGAATTAAAAGACACTCTTTCAAATTCCGAGCTCCAACCCCGGGAGGATCAAATTCCTGAACAAAGGGAAGCACGTCCATCAAATCTTCTAGCTTCACATCCTCGTTGACTGCGATCTCTTCAATCGGAGTTAGAATGTAGCCGTCATCATCGATGTAATTGATGAGAATTTCAGCCATCATCAATTCGTCTTCAGCAAAGCCAAACATCTTGGCCTGCCAATTGAGATAATCATGCAGCGACTGAGTGGTCGAGATCAGATTCTCATAATTCATGATCTCTTCATTGCCACCCAGATTTTGCTGAGGTGGTTTGTAAGAGTTCTCTAAATAAGATTCCCATTCGAATTCGTCTTGTTTTTGCGGGTCTTGATCGTTTGAAGTTGAAGCAGCTGTTGGATCAACTGAATCCGCTGCTTCTTTGACTTGCTGACGATCTTCTTCTTTTAGGTCTTGAGTTTCCTCGAGAATTGGATTTTCTTCGAGTTCTTTTCGCACAGCAGTTTCCAATTCCATACGAGACAGCTGCAGTAGCTTGATCGCTTGCTGCAATTGCGGAGTCATCCGCAATGTTTGGCTGAGATTCATCGATTGTCTGAGCTGGACCGCCAAAAAGACTCCTGTGAAAAAGAGTGATAACACATCAAGAATCGGCACTGCAATTGCAGAGACCTACAATTTAAAATTTTCTCCTAAATAGAACTTTTTGGCTAGCTCAGAGTTGGCTATTTCATCTGAAGTCCCCTGGACTTGGATCTGGCCGTCTTTCAGGATGTAAGCTGTGTCGCAGATTCCCAAGGTTTCGCGAACATTATGATCTGTGATCAAAATCCCGATTTCTAGTGTCTTTAAATGCCGGATAATGTCTTGAATGTCTGCAACCGCAATTGGATCAATCCCGGCAAAAGGCTCGTCCAGGAGAAGAAATTTCGGTGAACCTGCCAGGGCGCGAGCAATCTCGACCCGGCGACGCTCTCCACCTGAGAGCGAATATCCAAAACTATCTTTGATATGATCAATACGAAAATCTGCAAGCAAATCAGCCAATTTCTCTGCTTTTCTGGAATCTGGGTAACCATGCGCCTCGAGTGCCACTTGAATATTTTCTGAAACTGTGAGTTTGCGAAAAATGCTCGGTTCTTGAGCTAGGTAGCTGAGGCCAATTCGGGCACGGCGGTACATCGGCAGCTTAGTAATCGATTCATTATCCAAAAGAATATCTCCCACATCAGGCTGTATCAATCCGACCACCATGTAAAAGCTGGTGGTTTTACCAGCCCCATTGGGACCGAGCAATCCCACCACCTGCCCGGACTGGACAGTGAAGGTAACATCTTTCACAACCTGCCGTTTTTTGAAAGCTTTTGAAATATGCGAAACCGAGAGCAAACTCATTTTTGGTCCAC
>JAYTZS010000137.1:0-1733 GCA_043741885.1 Bdellovibrio sp.
TGCTTTGGTTTTCGCCGGACCCTCGAGGTGTTCTTGATTTTTCTGAAATGCATCTTTCTCACAGTTTAAAAAAATTCGCTCGTCAGCACCCCAACTGGAGATTCACCATCAACCGGGCTTTCCCACAAGTGATTTCCCAGTGCAAAACACAGTATCGAAAGGGTCAAGACGGGACCTGGATTTTGCCAGAAATGGAGCAAGCTTACTTGAAGCTTTTTGCGGTTGGCGGAATCATTAGTTTGGAGTGCTGGGATGAACTGGAATTGATCGGTGGCATTTACGGTGTTCTCAGTGAATTTAAATCTGGCAAGCAGCTTTTTTCTGGAGAAAGTATGTTTCACCTGAGACCCAACGCCTCGAAGCTTTGCTTTGTAAAAATGGTCGAGCATTTGAAGTCCTTAGGGCACACTTGGATGGACATTCAGATGGTAACCGATGTGACGAAAGCGATGGGCGGAAAGTACATCCCAAGAGAGAACTATCTTCAACGCCTTGGTGTTTGATTGAATTGCAGTTCTTTTGGAACTGTCTATTTAAACATGTGTAGTTGGATCTTTCTATTAAGAGCGGGTAGAATATGGATAACTCGATTTTATTGAGAAGTGACAATTCCGTAGTGTGGATTTCACTAACGCGCGGATGGATATCAATAGAGAAATCCAAGGTTGTAACCGCTTGTTAACTTCCGATTTTTTCAAAATCAAAAGTTCGGAGAGGGGGAGGAATCGGAATATCGTACCTTCCGGGACTGATGGAAAATCGGTTAATTTGAAATAACACTGGGCACGTTTTTTCAAGAAAGAGGGCCCCACTTGTAGCCAATGTTTCTACTGATATTGTAGATCCTGCAGAGGTCAACAAACGTCTCATTCTCTTCGAGAAGTGCAGCAATGAATTTAACTTTTTCATGCATTGGTTCAGTCTATTTACGAGTCAAAACCACGGCATGGCATGATTATCTGTCAAGTGTTACGTATTTACCCGTCCGTTTTGTCAGTTGGGTCCCAGTTTGTAACTTCAGATTTTTGTTGACAGGTTTTTCTGCTCTATAGCTTTACACAGAAGAAAAGATCTTTTTGTTTTTAAAAAATTCCTTTACCCGAATCGAGATTGTTCGAGGGCGAAGGGGTTAAGGCGAGTATAACTCCGATTTCAGACTCACTTGGGAGTGCTGCAAAAACCTCAGCAGAATACCTGTGATATGAATACTCAACTGAAACCAGAAAGAGAAATTTCATGCAGGAATCTGATTTTAAAGCATCAAATAAATCCAAAAAAGAACACGGTGGTTCTCTGCTTGAGGGCAAAAGAAAAGGGCGTCGAGCGCTTTCAAATAAACATGCGATTCATTTGGTTTTAAAGTCAGATCTGAAAGGTGTATTCAATCCAGGAAATCGCCGATTAGAACAACTGATTCGAAACACAGCTGAGAGATTTCAGGTTCGCATCTACTCCACGGCTTTGAACTGGTCTCACATTCACTGTGTGATGAAGATCAAAGACCGCAAGGATTATAATGCCTTCATTCGCGTACTGACCTCCATTCTTGCTCTCAGAATTCAAAACACAAAAGCTTCACAGGCAAAGTGTTCACTCTTCGGCCGTTCACCAGAATTCTCAATTGGGGCAGAGACTTCAAGAATGTTCTTTCGTATCTAGTGCTCAATCAATTGGAATCTTTGGGCCTGTTGGCCCGACCGAAGAAGACGAAAAAGATTAGAAAGAAAACGTCT
>JAYTZS010000138.1:0-5196 GCA_043741885.1 Bdellovibrio sp.
GCTTGAGTCTGAGGTGACTGGCCTCCTAGAGCAAAAGGCCAATGTTTATTTGATAAATGGATATCAAACAGATGAGATAGAACAATTTGGAAAAACATCTGCTGCACTTTTTAAGAATGCAAGGGACTTGGCAAGCGGTGTTATTGTCCCGACTGAGAGATTAGATATGTCATTAAAATTAATAAGGGACGGACAAGGATATATTGAGCAACAAAGCATTTTGATTACTCATCAATCGGGCGTGCTCGATTCGGTAGAGCAAACAATAATGACGAACCCTTATTCACTAACACGCGATCATTTTGTAGAGGATGGAATTGTCCGTTACACTGTTCCCGTTAACCTTGGCGGAGTGGAATCTACATTTGTCCTTAGGATTTCAGATAAAGTGACTGATTTAAAAGCCGCTGTGATGGAGATTTTGCAAGCGTCGCGCGAGGATCTAGCTCGTATGGCAACCTCAACGGCGGAGCAAGCCAATTATTCGCGAACGCTTTCGATGGCTGTCCAAGAAAAAGCAGCCAGAATATTACGGCCGGCGGGATAATTTCAGGCTGATTTGAAAGTGTTCATGCAAAGAAGCCGGGATCTCATGTTTTTAAGATGGAAAAAAATAATGTGCCTTTATGGCTTTTAATCTACGCTCCTTAGATAAAAAGCATTTATAGCGCGAAATCCCGCTTGTGATCAGGCGGGGTTTCGACTTTGCAGGCTGTGCACTAGTTTTGTATAGTCCAAGTAACAGACTCCGCTGCCGACAATGATTTCAGCTTCTAATTTTTTATTCATCTCGGCATCGAGCTGACGGATTTTTTCTAAGCCTAAATACTTTTCTCTTGGCTGCAAATTTGGAAATGACTGCGAATAGATTCGATGTTTGATCTGGGCCGAACTTGTCACATTGGCAATTCGATTGCTGGTGAGCTTCACAACCACAGGATCAAGCAAGTACGAGAGAATCAATTCGGGACTCCAAATAAAAAATCCAGCTTGCGCCTCAAGCTGCCGGGCAATTTGATAGCGAAACATCGCTGCAATCGGTTCGGACTCTGTGGCAGACCAACCACCAGCGCTCTTCTGAAGAAAACATTCCGCGCTTCCGAGCACTGGGAAGCCGCCTTTGTGGCAAACCCACTCCATCAATTTCATTGTCGGAGTAAGCATAGGATAAATGCAGCGAGAGGGTCTGGCATAGTCCCAAATCTCACCACTTAAATAAAATTCTTTGATATCCATATCCATGAACTCGTAGGCAATCCCATGCGTTTCACAGTAAATAATCGCCCAAGCAATATCATGCAAATTCAAATCATTTTTGAACCGAGTGATCGCAGCCGTAAACGAAATCCGAGCCAGGCGAAAAGATTCGCAAACCACTTCTGAATCCAGGCCCCCACTGAGACACACATAAATCGGCTTCGCAGTTTGCGCTTTGATCTCGCGAGCCGCAATCAGGCATTCAGCGTGCCAATCCAAAGGATTCCTCTCACAGCGCCCATATTGAACCTGCCAATTTTGCGCCAAGCTCTTACGAAACGGAGAAACTTCGCCGTCATAGCCAAATTTGAGGTGATTGTTTTTAGTCAGCTGCAGAGTTGCCATGAAATCTCATCAATTGTAAGTGCGACCGATCGGTTAAGGCCTTACTCCGAATTTTAAATCACACCGCCATGAGAGTCATGAAGATTCCCGATGGGTCCCGAAGTTTCAGACAAAAAAGCACCTCCCTTTGGTTAGCGTGGCTGTTTTAATATGGCGATGGGGAGCGTTTGTTTGACTAAGTGGAAGAATGTGGCTCTTCACTTTGCTGCGTAAAGAAGCGCGGGGACGAGAAGCGCGGGAGCGGGCGCACTTTATTTAAGCTTGAGATGAGGCCACCGGGCGTTGGAGTTACGCCCGGTGGTTGGGGGTGCGGTTTTCTATTTCGATTCGGCGACTCCACTTTTAAATAATGCTTCGCTTTTATGTCGATTATTATTCTGCAGATTATTATTGACGAGTGATTCCACTCTCTAGCTTTGCGCAGGAGAAAAGATCGTTTTATTTTTGAAAATTTCCTTCACCCGCCTCGAAATTGTTTCGGGGCGAAGGGCTCATGCGCGTATAACTGCGATTCCATACCCACTTGGGAGTGCTGCAAAATCCTCCGCAAAATACTTGTGATATGAATACTCATCTGAAACTTAGAGAGAAAAATTGCATGCAGCAATCTGATTTTGAAGCATCAAATAAAAGTAAAAAAGAGCACGGTGGGTCTTTGCTTGAAGGAAAGCGAAAAGGACGTAGAGCACTTTCAACCAAACACGCGATTCATTTGGTCTTAAAGTCAGATTTGAAAGGTGTGTTCAACCCAGGAAATCGCCGATTAGAACAGCTGATTCGAAACATAGCTGAGAAATTTCATATTCGCGTCTACTCAACTGCACTCAACTGGTCTCACATTCACTGTGGGATTAAGATCAAAGACCGCACGAATTACAATGCCTTCATCCGCGTACTGACGTCCATTCTCGCTCTCAGAATTCGAAAACACAAATGCTTCACTGGCAAAGTGTTCACCCTTCGCCCGTTCACCAGAATTGTCACTGGGGACGAGACTTCAAGAGCGTGCTTTCGTATTTGGAACTGAATCAGCTCGAATCACTCAGCATGTTAGTGAGACCTACGAAGCTGAGGAAAAAGAAAACAAAGAAGAAGGCCGCCCCAGCCTGAAGCCCGCAAAATCCCCCTTTTCTGTGCAAGTCAAAAATTCTGGCCGCGGATCCACTGGAGAACAGCCTCCGCATTTTTAGCCGGTGAAAAAACTGGATGAAACACTTTTCTGATGTGTCCGCCGTCCATGATCAATGCTAGGCGTTTGATCAACTTCATGCCGTCATAGGTGAATCGCATGTCATTCTGGCTTTGCACACTTCACCCACTGCTGGACTTGGCCCGATACGATTACCAACAGCGGAGCGAGGGCTACAAGTGTGCGGCGAATTCCTTGCCGCTGAAACTTTGGATGAGTGCACAAAGCTTGCAATCGACCCATCGTCTCAGAACGGTGAAAACTTCCCAACCCCGGGACAGCCAGGGATAACCAATAAAATCTATCTTGAAGCTTTTAAAAAACCCCCTCTTCCTCTCCAAAAAAGATTAAGCACGAACAGTTGGGCGGCTCCAAGGAAAAAGATCAAAAGTCATTTGGTACACTTCTTCGCTCGGTGCTTTGCGCACGGATTCTTCGATCGTCGAGAGAAATTTTAGAAACTCTTGCTGGATTTTTTCGCGAGTCTCTTCGCAGGCCGTGAAGGTCACAGCAAAGTTGTAGCGCTCACCCTCGGAAAGCAATTGCAATTGCTGTTGCGCATGTCTCTGCATCAGAAGCTGCTGCGGCCGGCAAAGAGGGGAGTCCTTGTTTAGGTGAATTGTTTTTTTTGTTTTCTCGAATCCTTTGGCGACCGACTTGACGAATCCGAGCTCGATCAGTTCTTTCACGCGTGCGACAACCTGAGATGAAGTGAGATTGAGGCTAGATGCAATTAGATCCAAATTCTTGGCATATTTCTCAATTGCTAAAAAAGAATGAATCAACTGCAACTCGGGGCTGAGATAGTACCTGGTCATTTGATCTGCAGTGGCTTCAGCGGGCCTGGCCTTTAAATAAGTTTCAGTTGTTAGTTTGAGCTTTTTTGCTTCTTCAAGTTTGCCCTTTAAGACATCTTTCCGTTTCTGATAAGAACTGCGCTCCCACTCGAGCAAAGTCTGACCGAATTGAATTTCCTCGAGATTCAGTGAGAAGACCTGAGCCACGGCAAAAAACTGGTCACCATTCAAATGAGCTCGTTCCTTAAGAACATTGGTTAAATAGGGGGCTTGGACCTGAGCAAGATTTGAAAGTCGAGCCAGAGTGTGACTGGGGCTTCGCTTCTTCCATTCAGTTGCTTCGTCCTTTATCCACTTGCGATAAGAAAGATATTCGTAAATTCTCGCCACACAACTCCAATTGTCTTGTTAATATCGTGACCGGTTTTTCTAACTGATAGAAAGCTAAGTCATCCAACCAAATCAAATTAATTAAAATATAATTAAATCAATATAAATATATTAATTGGTAATGGCTTCGAAGTCCACTTCTGATTAAGTTCAGCACCAAGAAGTTAACCCAAAAACTCTCAAAGGAGTTTTAAAATGAAAAATACACTCTTGTCTCTTGCCCTGATCCTCTCTTCTGTTTCTGCATTTGCAGGCAACTCGCCAAGTCCTTTGTTCAAATCGATCGTCCAAGAAGGATTTGCACCGCCGGATTATGCGGGAACTTTTACTGTCCTAGTCGAAGCTGACGGAACCATCCGCTACATCGACAACAAGAACAAACAATTGGTTGTGGCGAAACTGTCAGCTCCATCCGTCCAGCAGTTGAGAAGTAAAATTGAAGCAGTGGCCGATGGCGTGTTGTCAAAATCGGATGAGCCGGGCTGTGCCGATGCACCGTCAATCCGTTACTCTGTTTTTAAAGCCAGTGGACAAGAAATCATCATTTCTGAACAAGTGGACTGCCAGACCTCAAGGCTTCCTTTAGCTTACGATCTGAATCAAATCGGTGACAATGTCGTCGGACTGGTCAACAGCCTAAAGCCTCAACGGCAATAAGCGAGATTGATTTCCCGGCGGGTAGGCACTTCGCTCTCTCATAAATCAAGATTTGATAGATAGGCAGAGTGGAGAAACCTTTCAAAAGTATTTTCTTCACTTGCGGAATTCTGCCACATCCCTCATAACCTCGGTTATGAATTCAAATCTCAAAAAAATCGTCTTAGCTTTTTTCCTTGGTTTTTCAATTCTTGCAACCTCTCAGCTTTGGGGGGCAGGGGAGACTGCCAACGGCCGCAATCCAGAACTTGAATTTGGAGATTGGAACAGTTCCGGTGCGCCAGAGCCGATTTATGAGCCTAAGTATCAATTCAGCTACCGTTGCCAAGCTCAACTGACCGACGGAATTAGGTACACCGATCAATTCGCAAGTGGATCACAAGATTACGATTTGATCGCCGTGGCGGAAACTCGATTGAACAATCAAAACATATTCGCCGAAGCATCGAATCTGCAGTGGTATCTGAAAAAAGTTTACTCGATAGATAAAGTTGTCGACTCTCAGCAGGCGATGCCATTTCCAACTTTGGAAAGCTGGTTCGGTTTAGCTCTGACTGGAGG
>JAYTZS010000139.1:0-13968 GCA_043741885.1 Bdellovibrio sp.
GAGTCGTTTCTAATTATTTTCCAGGAGCAAAGATCGCAGAAAAAGACATTGTCGCGTCTTATGCGGGAGTCAGACCATTAGTTCATGATGGATCTGAAAACGAGGGCAAGACCAGCCGAGAGCATGTGATATTTACTGAAGAGCACAGTGTCACTTTTATTGCCGGTGGCAAATACACAACTTATCGTTTAATCGCAGAGCAAGTGGTTAACCAATGTCTTCAATATTTTTCCATAGAAGACCGAGTCCGTTTCAATCGCTGTCGAACCACGGAGCCACTGAATCCACTGATCACCACACAGTCGAGACAAGAAGATCACCGAGTTATTGATAAACTGATGGCAGATTCACAGCTCTCGCAGATGGAAGCTCAGCAACTTGTCGAAAGGCATGGAGCTGAAGCTTTAAAAATCTGGGAAAAATTCGGTCCTGCTTCCTATTGGGAGTTGGAGGCCGCACATGCCATTGAAAACACCATGTGCCTGCATTTGGTGAACTTTTTTAATCTACGAGTCCCTCTGATGCTAGCTGAGGTGGATCATGGGCTTTCAAAGTTGGCTCTGATTTCTGCAGTTTTTGCTCGCCAGCTCGGTTGGAATCGTGAACAAATTCAGCTTGAAGAGAAGCTTTTGACAGATTCTATCCACGACCAATTCGCATGGCGTCACAAAATCGTCTAACTAAGCGCATTGACTCCTCTTTTTCAGGTGTCTAGACTTGGTGACATTGAATACGACAACCCCTCTCCTAAACGAGTGAGCGCATGGCACTTTTTGACAAATTTTCTGATTACTTTTCGAACGACATTGCAATTGATTTAGGGACTGCCAACACTTTGGTTTATGTGAGAGGTCAGGGGATTGTTCTGGACGAACCTTCCGTTGTGGCCGTGCAAAAGAATTATCGCGGTTCGCAAAATCGTGTTCTTGCTGTCGGCAAAGAAGCCAAAGACATGTTAGGTCGGACTCCAGGAAGCATTGTAGCGATCCGACCGATCAAAGACGGAGTCATTGCCGATTTCGAAGTGACTCAGTCCATGCTTAAATACTTTATTACCAAAGCCATGGGTGCAAAGAAAAGTTTTATTCGTCCACGAATCATTATCTGTGTTCCTTACGGAATCACTCAGGTTGAAAAACGAGCTGTGAAAGAATCCGCTCAATCTGCCGGAGCACGAGAAGTTTATTTGATCGAAGAGCCAATGGCAGCTGCTATCGGAGCTGGCCTACCAATCACTGAGCCCAGCGGCAACATGGTGGTCGATATGGGTGGTGGGACTACTGGCGTCGCTGTGATTTCACTGGGTGGAATTGTTTACTGCAAATCGATCAAAGTAGCGGGCGATAAGTTCGATGAAGCTATTGTCAATTATGTTCGGCGCCAATTCAATTTATTGATTGGTGAAAGAACTGCTGAAAACATTAAAATCCAAATTGGAAACGCCTATCCATTCGAAGAAGAAAAAACGATGGAAATCAAAGGTCGAGATTTGGTTGCTGGAGCACCAAAAACAATCGAGATTACAAGCTCCCAAGTGAATGACGCTCTCATGGATCCGCTGTCTGAAGTGGTGGATGCCGTGCGGACAGCTTTAGAGAAAACTCCGCCTGAATTGGCCTCGGATATTGTCGACAACGGAATCGTTCTCACTGGCGGTGGCGGCTTGCTTGCGAACCTTGATGTCCTCCTACGAGAGCGTACGGGTCTACCGGTTTCGATTGCTGAAGATCCTTTGACCTGTGTGGTTTTGGGATCGGGTCGGGTACTTGAAGAACTGGATCTTTTGCGACAGTTGACAGTGGATTGAGTTTTTATGGCCGAAGTCGACGCGAAATCGATCTCTTTGTTTTTCTTTTTCGCATTGCTTGATGAGGCTCGAGCCATTGAGGCAACAACTGCTGCCATCAAAAATTACAAACAGAGACTATCCAAAAACCCTCAGATAAGAGCTGCGGTTGCGACAGTTGCCGCAACTTATCAAATCTGGGATAAAAATCGAAACCGTTTTGCGCGCGGCCGTCACAACTTCAATTCAGACTCTGGCTGGCAATTTCCAGAAAATTTAGACCTGGGCGCTTGGAAGGAATTTCAGAAAACAGCCCAAGAAGACGAATTTTTAGCGTTGATCTGGTCTCAGATTTTAAAAATTTCAGATGAAGATATTGCTCTTGGCCTTGGCATCTCTACAGGCACTCTCCGTTACCGAACCGGTCGGGCCTTGCGAAAACTGGGACAGCTAACGAACCCTGTCTCGACTCGTTCAGCAAACCCGGCCAAGATCAGTTTGGTGAAAGATGAATAACAGCAATGAGTGAACTTCCACCCTATTCCAAAAAAGGTCAAAGATGGCTTAGCACTTTTGTTGGCCAAGAACTGTTATTTGATTTCATTACAAATCAACTCGACGACGAGAGAAAAAAAGCAGTTAGCGAATTTGTTGCAAAAAACAAAGATGCGCAAAATGACATTCAGAAAATTCAAAATGGAATAACTTATGCTTCAAGGCTTGGGGAAACCAAAGTATCTGAGGCGCTCCTAAAAAAAGTAACTTTGCCTCCAGGTTATCTGGAGGTTTTGATTCAAAAAATCCGTTTTGATCAGTGGTCCCCAGCTTTAAAGTTAGCCATAGAAGGGACAATTGTTGCTTTCGGAGTGACCTCTCTGATTATCCTAGTTCCTTGGCACAAATTGATGGACCTTAAAATTGGTTCCACAGAGGTCCTGCTAACAGAAATTGACAATCATTACGTAAAAAAATCTGCTCCGGAATCAGAAACTTCCTCCAAAGAGGAAGAATCATTTCCGGATGAAGGAGCTCCCGCAGCGGCTCTGCAAGCTAAGCCATCTGTGGCAGCAAGCCAAGTTCCAACCCCACTCCCCTTGAGCGAAAACAAACCTGAGAAAGCTTCGGAGGCTGTGGCAAAAAATGTAACAAAACACGCTCAAAGTGAACTTCCTGCTGAGTCAAGTGAAGCCGAGAAGCCAGCCAAAGTAGTCAATGCGAAATCATCTGCTGACAAAAAAGCCGTTGGCGAGCTCTATCGCGGTCAGATATCAGTTACCAATGTAGCGGCAATCACTCCAAAGTTGGTTGAAAAACTGGCTGAACTGGGTGGCCGAAAGGCAGGACAGGTGGAACTTGGTTGGAACAAAAACGACAGTTCTTACTTTCACTTTACAATGCCACAGAGTCATTACGACGAGCTAGTCGAGTATCTGAAAGAATACGGAAATCTAAAAATTCAAAAAGAAAAACACGAGCGCGTAATGCCAGAGGGCGTGATGCGATTAATTATTACTGTTGAAGAGAAACGGTAAGAAGCGATAAGAGGCGAAATGGCTTCGGTGACCTCCAAAAGGCGACCGCATCGATCTTTAAGAACGATTCTTATCGTGTGGTTTTTATTGTTTTCCTTAACGCCGCTTGTTTTTGTCACCGGTTATTCTGTGAGAAAATATGAACAAGCGATCGACTACGAGTTGTCCCAGCGGTTGGCTGGCAATGCTCGAGAAATCAACGCTATCTTGAGTGATTTTAGAACTGGCCTAGCAGCCAAAAGAGATCGTTACATTAAAGACAACAGCCTAATTTACAATCTTTCAACCAATGAAACTGGAGCCGTGAAATCACTAGCAGCTTCGTGGTTGAAATCAGATTTTTCCTCGAGCCTGACATTTTTTCACCGAGATGGAAGAATGTTGGTTTCAGTGTTTAAAGATCAAAATGGAGACTTGCGTGATTTTGTTCCTCAGGAAAACGCCCCGATTTATCTTTCGGATCAAAACTTAGATAAATTAAAAGTGGTCAAAGAGTATGCTTTTATCGAATTTTCAAACAATCAAAAGCTTTCGCTCATTCTCTTCTCGAAAGTCTTTGGTTCGGGTGGAAAGCACGTAGGCTATCTAGAACAGTTAATCGATTTGGATCAAAAATTTCTTTTGCGGCTCAAGCAAAGATTGAAACTCGAGTTGATTCTGCTCAAGCCGTCGGGCCAAGTAGTCGTTGGAACTCATCCTGATTTTTATATTTATACAAAAGAGCTGTTTCAAGGCTCAATTCAAGATCAAAAGAAAAAGTTTTTCGAACTGAATATTCGTTCGAATCCCTACGGATTTTTGGTGTATCCAATCGCATGGGGTCAGTCAGACCTTTTTTTAGCTCTTGGCGCCTCCAAAGTTGAGGCCCAGGCCGTTCTTAAAAATGTGAATTATGCGTTTTATACAGTGGTAGGAGCGGTGATTTTTCTGCTTATTATTACGATTGTGCTAACCTCAAGCACAATCCTTAAGCCCCTGAATGAATTGGTCTCAGCCTTAGGAAACATCCAATTTGACGACAAGCCCATCGAAATTCCTATTAAAAGTGATACTGAGATAGGCCTGCTCACTGAAAGCTTCAACCAAATGAGTCGGCACGTGGCACAAGCTCGTAAGGAATTGAAAAAGAAAATTTCAGAGCTAGAGCAAACAAATCAAGAGCTCAAAGAAACTCAATCTCGACTTGTTCATTCTTCCAAAATGGTAAGCTTGGGCCAACTTGTGGCTGGAGTCGCCCATGAACTGAACAACCCCATCGGGTTCATTTATAGCAACATGGGTCATCTAAAGGACTATGCAAATAAGTTAATTCATTTGGCAGAAGTAGCAGAGACAAATCCAGAAGAACTAGAAAAAACAAAAGTGCAAATCGACCTTGCCTACATTAAAGAAGATCTTCCAAAATTGATTGCCTCTTGCGAAGAGGGGGCTCGTCGGACAAAAGACATCGTGATTGGGCTGCGAAACTTTTCAAGACTCGAAGAGGCAAAGCTAAAGGATGTCGATATCCATGAAAGTATCGACAACACTTTGAATTTACTTTCTAGCGAAATAAAAAATCGAATTCAAGTTGTGAAAGATTACGGGACAATTCCGCTGGTGACTTGCTTTGCCAGTGAAATCAATCAGGTTTTTATGAATATATTATCCAACGCCGTTCAGGCCATCGAGGGGCACGGTAACCTGTGGATTGGAACTAAAGCAATTTTAAAAACGGATGGAGTGGAAGCCGTCCAAATTTCGTTTCAAGATTCAGGAAAAGGAATGACAGCGCAAACGATGGAGAAAATATTTGACCCCTTTTTCTCTACTAAAGTCGTAGGTCAAGGCACCGGCTTAGGCCTCAGCATTTCCTATGGAATCATTCAAAGTCATGGCGGCGAGATTTTCGTTAAGTCCCAGGTGGGTATCGGGACGGAGTTCCTCGTTCAGATTCCAATTCACCACATTCAGGCAGCTAGCTAACTAACCGGGCCAAATTAAATACTCGCCTCAAAGTGAGAATCTTCTCATTGAAATCGCAAAGAAATCCGATGAGCTTCCGTGGACAATCGAGAACAGAAAAAGAGCAAAAAGAGCTTGTGGCTTTGTTTGGTGTTTGCCGGAGGCAGTGCGGCTATCGGTTATACAGCAATGCATCTTCCACCGACTCCAAAAGCAAGATTCCAGCAAATTAAATCGATTAAGATCAGCACCACATCCCTTCAGGCTCAGACTTTGGTCAATAAGCACTTATGGATGGAATCAAAAAACCAAGAACTGGCCGCTGAGAAATTGCAAAGTGAAAATCAAAATTTGGCACCAGCCATTGACAGCGATCAATCCGCTCGGGGCCAATATAAATTTCAAACAGGAACCCTGGGCACCGGCCGATCCAGCGAACTATTCAATGAACAATCCAATGAGCAATTCAATGACAGATATGAACGAAATGCCTTTGAAGATCTCAACCGATATCCCAGGCAATATAATTTCACAAATCCAGATCAAATCATTCAAAAGCAACTTTTCGATTCTAAAGCGGTCAGTGAATATGAAGAGTTGGCCCGCGCCGAGTATGCTCGGCAATTTGTTGAGAACGCTCGCCAACATGGATACGAAATCAAATTAGGCCCGAATTATATTGTCCAAAGTGTGAAGCCACTGTCAATGGACCGCAAGCCGACGTTGTTCGAAGAGTCTACCCTAAGGCCTTTGGCAAAGTGATTTGTTTTCAGAAAAGCGCCTCAGGTATCCTGAATCAGCGAAGCTAAAGTACTTCCCCGCACCAACAATCAAATGATCATTGAGTGAAATCTCTATTAGCCGACCAAGGCGAAAAATCTTTTTTGTAACCTGAATGTCTTCACGAGAAGGTTTGATGTTACCGCTGGGATGATTGTGGGCAACCACAAAAGAGGAGGCATTCTGAAGGCAAAGTGCTTTGACTATATCCCTAGGGTGAATCAGACAGTGATCGGCGGTTCCACGGAAAAGCAGTTTCGTCTCAAGTAAGTCAAGTTGAGGTCCCAGGCTGGCAATCCAGAATTCCTCGACATCCAGGGCAAAGGACTTTTGAAAACAAAAATAGGCTTTTTGGCTGGAATTGATCTTCACACAGTCCCTCCTGTCTTGATCGCCTTGCGAAAAGTTGGCTGATCCAGGTTTCCCTTGGAGATATGATCCAGTCCGGATAGTGAAGAAGAGTCCGAACGCCGAATCAATCCTTGCCCCTGACTTCAACCTGGGTAAACTAAGATTCTCCTGGAGGAATCATGAAGTTCAATTTTCAAACGGCTACCGTTCTTGTCTCTATTTTGATGGGTCTTAATGCTTGTGGACCCAAAGCATTTGTAAAGGGTCAGTATGATGATCCAGAAAAAGAAAATCTGCTCAATGATGCATGGTCTGAAACAGACATGCAAAAGACGGTCGAAAGCATGGTCGCAAGTTTGGTTGCACATCCTGCAATTGCAGGAGCTAAAGCGCCGCCAATTTTGATGGTCACAAATCTGCAAAACAAAACATCCGAGCATATCGATACTCAAAGCATCATGGACATGGTCCGAGTCGATCTCAGCAAATCTGGTAAAGTTGCCTTTGTCGATAAAGAAGCCCGCGGGGATGTCTCTGATGAGTACAACTATCAAAACTCGGGAATGATGAATAAAGAGACCAAAAAAGGCCCTGGCGGCCAAGTGGGCGCGGACTTTATTGTCAACGGTCGAATTGATTCCATTGTTCAAGAAGTTGGAAAAGAAAAAACTGTTTACTACAAAATCACTTTGAACATGACAAATTTGAAAACAAATTTGATCACTTGGACTGATCAAAAACAGATGCGAAAAGCTTTCAAGAAAAAAACGATTGGACTTTAATTTATGGGTCGGAATGTGACCGAAAAGTGAAAAAATGGATCTTTCCGGACTTAGCAGTCTTACATTTCGCTGTAGTCGTTCTTTGTTTCCTGAATTTATCGTGTGCCTCCTACCAGTCTGAAGTCGCGAAGTCGCGAGATCTTTTGAAGTCAGGACAGGTGTCGGCCGCTCTGGAAGACTTAAAAAAGCTGGCAGAAAAGCAGGATCGAGATCAACTCGTGCATATGATGGATTATGCAACTGTTTTGCAAATTGCAGGAAAATACAAAGAATCATCAGTCGCCTTTCTGAAGGCGGACGAGCTCGTCGAGCTCAATGACTATCACTCGGCCACCAATGTTGTGAGTGCTGCTTTGGGTGGCGAAGAAATGATCCAATACAAAGGTGAATCTTACGAAAAATTTCTTATCAATACTCTGAATGCAATCAATTATGTGATGCTCGGACAATATGACGATGCTCTGGTGGAAGCCCGCAGAATCAACGAGAAGCTCAGTAAAATGAAAATGGACGGAAGAGAGGCCTACGAGCAATCTCCGTTTGCTCGATATTTAGCCGGTATCCTCTGGGAAGCGGAAAGAAAATATGACGATGCTTTTATTGAATACAAAGGAAGTTATGAGCTGGATAAAAACAATCCAGAGCTTGCCAAAGACTTAATACGCTCAGCAAAACTTTCGCTGCGCCTCGACGATTACAAACAGTTCAAATCTGAGTTCTCGCACACTCCAGAAAATCCGCATTGGTACGACAAAGACCAAGGTGAAGTGATTGTAATTTACCAACAAGGTTGGGGACCGCAAAAAAAGAACCGTCAGCAATATAAATTTCCCGAACTATCTCCTGTGACATCTTTTACTCAATCAGCTCAGGTTCAGGTCGGTGGTTTGCATGATCGGACAGAGCTTGTGTACAATATCGAACGGGTAGCGATTAAAACCCTAGAAAAGGACTTCAATTCTCTGGTTGCTAGACGTGTTGGTGGATTAGCAGCTAAAGCGGTGGTATCGGACCAACTGAGGCAAAAAAATGAACTGTTAGGAGCGCTATCGTGGATTGCTATGAACATAGCGGACCGAGCAGATCTTCGTCAGTGGTCCCTCCTGCCTCAAACCATTCAAATATCGCGAATTTTTTTAAAACCTGGAGCCTACAAAATTTCGATTCAGGGTCTGAGTTATTCAGGAACTCCAACCAATGATCAACTTCCTGAACAAGAAATTGTCATCAAAGCCGGTCGAAAAACATTTATCAACTGGCGATCTCTTCATTAAATCAATAAAAAACCCAGATCTTTCAACCTGGGTTTGATGATTTTTTTGTCCAACCGCCAACCCTCTTGAGCCGGCTTCGAAAGCTATTCGCTGCTCGAGCTAGTTGTTAAAGTTGGTATTTGAAGTCGGCAAGGTTGGGGTCGATTCGTCTTGAGCACCTGGCAAGATGGTCGCTTTTTCAGCTGCAACTTTTGCAGTTGAATCAGCAGCCACTCGAGCAGCAGCAGAAGCAACTCGCGCTTCCAAATTTTGCTTCAAATCTTCGTTTGACGCGCGCTCAGCCTGCGCAGCTAAAGCCGCAGCCTGTTTCAGCATATAGTCTTGAGGAAAAGCTCCTAATTTTGCTAAATAATTAGAGATGCTGCCGTTTCCATTCTGAATGATTTCACGCAGAGTAAAAAGCGGAGCGTACTGAGATGCTTTTTTCTCAGCTTCAAAAATGATCTGAGTCAAAGTTGCAGCCGTGATGTCATTTTTCGATTTATTATCGATGACCATGACTTCTTCGTTGGTACGAATCATTTTCGCAATGTCATCCAACGTCACATAACAGCTCTGCTGAGTGTCATAAAGTTTACGATTTTGATATCGCTTAATAATTTTAACTTTGCCGTTATTTGAAGCTTTTACGCCTGCTACGGTCTCAGTTTGGTTCATCAAAGTGGCCTCCCCAGTTATATTACGAAAAACCCTCAGGTTTTAGATGAGCCGGAAGCTATGCCTACCGCCACATGTTGTCAAGTGGCCCTGAGCGAAAATATAAACTAAGGACACATCCTGTTATTTAGACAGTTAGTGAGTTTTGACTCACTCCTCGAGTTTTACAGAAATCTAGCCGAAAGGGCTGCTAGAGCCTTAGCTCAAAGGAAGTAAGTTTTAAAAATATCCAACAAAATCAGATATTTAATTCGAGAAGTGTGGTTTCAGTGTTGGTCTTATTATCGGTTATTGCTGCAGTAGCCCTTCCCATCTGGCTAGGTTTAAGGCGCGACCAGATAGGGCGTATAACGCGACATGCTAAAAGTCTAGGCTATCAGATAATGGAAGGCCAAAAGCTCAGGGGCCGGGCCCCTGCTTCAGTCTCGGCGGCTTCGGGCTTGAACCGACTGGCTGTTGAACAAGGTGAGATTGGACAGGAAGCATTTCATTCCGTTGAGCCTTGCAGTGCTTTGGCAAATTGGAAATCTTTGAAAGACTTTGGACCGGATTCGAGCAAATCGCTTCTGTTTCGTTCAAGCCCGTCTCATCTTGCTCCGAAAAAGAGACAGTCAGAGGGGGCTTCATGTCAGCCAAATTGTCTCTTGCAGGAATTATTTTGAGCACAACTCCATTGCTTATCTCCTGCGCATCCTCAAGTGTTTCGCAGACCAACTCGCAAGCTGGAATGGCGACTTACTATGAGTCCTCCTTCAATGATCACAACCGAGCACCTGCTTCGATGTCCCCACCCTCTTTTGTCAGTGATGGCGTCGATAATCTTGATCCAACCTATATGCGAACTCAGGCTGATTATTATTTTTCAACTGGAGAAGCTCAAAGCCTAGAGGGTCAGCACCAGAAAGCTGTTGAAGCCTTCAAAATGGTTTTGCTCTACGACTCAAAGTCCGCTCAGGTTCACATGCGTTTAGCAGCTGAGTACGTGAAGCTTGGAATGATCTCTGAAGCTCTAGAACATGCCGAAATTGCAATTAAAAAAGATCCGAAATTATCTGACGCTCGCCTTTTGATTGGTGGGCTTTATTCAACTCTCAAAGTTTATGACAAAGCCATCTCTCAATACGAAGAAGTGCTTAAATTAAATCCGGCAAACACGGACGCTCCGATGTATATCGGCGCAGTTTATGCTGAACAGAAACAGTTCGACAAAGCGGTCAAATACTTTGAAGCTTTGGCCAAGAACCCCGAGTACACGACTGCTTATTTGGCTTGGTATTATGTAGGTCGAATTCGATCTGAGCAAATCGGTAAATCTTTTGTAAAAGCTTCAGAAGCGGCTTACCTCAAAGCTCTCAAGCTGAAGCCGGATCACTTGGAAACTGTTTTGGCTTTAGGAAGTCTCTACACAAAAAGTGATCGTGAGCCAAAAGCAATCGATCTCTATAAAAATTTTCAGAGAGAGCACGGAGCGCAAAACCGCCTAGCTGAGCTTTTGTCACAAGCATATTTAGAAGATGAGAAATATGATTTAGCATATGAACAGCTTGAAATCTTAGAAGCCAATTCAGATGACTCTTTGAATGCTAAAGTCAAAATGGCTTTGATTTTAATCGAACAAAAGAAATTTGCGACAGCTATCACTAAGCTAAAAGAAGTACTCAGGCAGGTCCCAGACAGCGACAAAATCCGATTTTACTTGGCAGCAATATACGAAGAAATTCAAAAGTCTCCAGAGGCGATTGATCAGTTCTCAAGGATTCCTTCCGAGAGCCAGTATTACGGCGAATCTATTGTGCATGCGGCTTATTTGCTGAAGCAGGCAAAGAAAACCGACGATGCGATGACAATGATCAAAGTGGGGCTAAATAAACGGAAAGACATAGCTCAGTTTTACGCTATTTATGCCTCCCTGCTAGACGAGAAAAAAGAATTTAAAAAGGCAGCAGAAATTTTAGGCGAAGGAATGACAAAATTTCCTGACAATGTCCAATTGCGCTTCTTTGCTGGTACTATTGAAGATCGTTTAGGCAATAAGAAAAAAGTTATCGAGAACATGAAGAAGGTGATTGAAATGGACCCTAATCATGTTCAGGGTTTGAATTATCTGGCATTTACTTATGCTGATCTGAATAACAACTTAGAAGATGCCGAGAAGTTGGTCCGAAGAGCTCTCGAAATTGAACCTAATGATGGTTATATTTTAGATACAATGGGTTGGATTTTGTTCAAACGCGGCAGTGTCTCCGAGTCGATTAAGATGCTTGAAGCGGCTTACAAAAATCAACCATCTGAAAGCGTCATTGCGGAGCATCTCGGGGATGCTTACAATAAACATCAGCTTGTTGAAAAAGCTCGGCAAATGTATCAAAAAGCGGCAGAAGTTGAATCCGATGATAAAAAAGCTCATCTGATCCGTGAAAAAATCACTGCGCTTGACCAGCAAGAGTTAAAGTTTTCAAACGAACGGCGACCAGCCTCACTTCCACGATCTGCAGCGGATCAAGCTGACTAAAATCATTGCCTCTGAGGGCTCTTCGCCCTCAGAATTGCCGAATGATTGTAAATTTTAAGATTCAAATTCTATCGAACGCTGTTTTCCTTTTACTCATTGGCTGTGCCACTCAACCTGTTGCTTTTAATTCAGAGAAAGCTCAGGGACAGTGGGATGCCAAAGCGCAAGTTCACGACTTGGACAAAAATAAAACAGACACCGTAAGCTTGGAAGTCATTGCTCAGAAAGATCATGCTCTTCGAATGGAAGTCAGCGGACCGATGGGGGTTCATGTCGCTAGTTTGTTGATGAAGGACTCTGAGATTAGTTACGCAATTCATACTCAAAAGAGATTTATTTCCGGTCCGGTCTCTCAGAAATCATTGAAGCCTCTTTTGAACGTCAATTTAGATCCAAGATGGTTGTACAGTATTTTTTTCGACTCGGCAGTCGAAGGCTGGAACTGTAAAAACAATGAAGCCGGTCTGATTGAAAAATGCGAACTTGCTGACGGCTCAAAAATAGTGTGGTCAGACAGGGTGGGTGAAAAAAAGCGGATCACGATTTCAAATACCCAATTCGAAGTTCAAGTTCTAGTCAAAGGCTTCACGACGAAAGTCCAGTCACCTGAAAAAGCTTTTAGCCTGGTATCGCCTGACGGCTATAAGAAATATAAGCTCCAGTAAGCTAATTTGGAACAGATAGATAAATCGCAGTTCAAACTGAGATTTATCCTCGATAAATTAACTTTTCTCGAGTGAAACTGGGTTATAGTATGAAGACGGAACTAGACTTCGTTTTCAATCATATCATTTTGGAACATTTATCAAGGAGAGATCCATGCCCACCAAAGTAGATCTTTCGTCATTAGTACGAAACTGGCAGACTCACCATGGAATTTATCATGCCGGCTGGACCGGAACGTTTGATGACTATCTAGACCTGGTGAAAGCCAATCCCAAAGTAGCGCGAAATGCGTTTCAGAGAATGTACGACATGGTCAGTGAAGCTGGAATGGAAGAGTACATCGATTTTAAAAAACAAGTGATACGCTACAAATTTTTTGATGACTCGAAAAACAACGGAAAAGACGCCGTTTTCGGTCTCGATGTCCCTTTAATGAAACTAGTGAACGTTTTGAAATCAGCAGCACTTGGTTACGGCACCGAGAAGCGAGTTATTCTTTTGCACGGGCCTGTAGGAAGTGCGAAATCAACTATCTGTCGGATGCTAAAAAAAGGACTCGAGGCATATTCGAAAACTGAGTCGGGAGTTCTTTATACTTTTGAGTGGATTGATCCCGATGGAACCCTAGGTGGATTGCTTGGGAAAGACACTCGAGTGTTCCCGACTCCGATGAATGAGGAGCCGCTTTGGTTAATTCCAGAGGAAATGCGATCTCAGGTTTGCGAAGAAATCAACCGCGGTCAAGAAGGTCATTTCCGAGTGCAAATCGAAGGGGAGCTTTCTCCTCCCAGTCGTTTTATTTTTAAGGGTCTGATGGAAAAGTACAGCGGCGATCTAATGAAAGTTCTGAACCATGTTCGAGTGAAACGCATGGTGCTTTCAGAGAGCGACCGAATTGGTATTGGTACTTTTCAACCGAAAGATGAGAAAAACCAAGACTCGACAGAATTAACCGGAGATCTAAATTACAGAAAGATCGCCGAATATGGGTCGGATTCAGATCCACGAGCTTTCAATTTTGATGGTGAATTCAACGTCGCCAACCGTGGAGTGATCGAATTTGTCGAGGTCCTTAAGCTCGATGTGGCGTTTCTGTACGATCTTCTGGGGGCCTCTCAAGAACATCGAATCAAGCCAAAAAAGTTTGCTCAGACTTACATAGATGAAGTCATTATCGGACACACAAACGAGCCTGAGTACCGAAGACTCCAAGACAATGAATTCATGGAAGCTCTCCGCGACCGGACAGTGAAGATCGACATTCCTTACATCACCAAATGGAAAGAGGAATGCAACATCTACAAAAAAGATTTTAATTCGCAGAAGTTGCGTGGAATTTCGATAGCACCACACACGATTGAAATGGCCGCCATGTGGGCAATTTTAACCCGGCTGGAAAAGCCGAAGAAAGCTAACCTCACTCGAATGCAAAAGCTCAAGCTTTACAACGGGAAAACCTTGGCTAATTACACAGAAGACAATGTGAAAGAGCTTAGAAAAGAAACTTTGCGTGAAGGTCTTGAAGGAATTTCTCCTCGTTACATTCAGGATAAGTTGTCGAATGCAATTGTGGCAGCTCAGCAGAACAACCGCGGCTCAGTAAATCCTTTTATGATCATGAATGAGCTCGATAGTGGTTTGAAAACTCACTCATTGCTCTCAAATGAAGAACTCAAGGCGGACT
>JAYTZS010000140.1:0-5150 GCA_043741885.1 Bdellovibrio sp.
TGAACTGGGCAACAATTTTCACATACAAACTTAAAAGTCTAGAAACTGGATCGGATCAATTCGGTCTTAAAAATTCATATTCTCTCACTGTTTAAGTGAGATTCAAATTCTAAGAACTGAATGTCTCGAGACAAATTTATCGAATTGTCTCATCCCAGGATCAACAGAAATCCTTTAGAATTTGTAAGATCAATTATGATCGTGGCTGACAGGCCCATTCTCAATTCAAGAAATTATTTTCTTGGTTCCACTCAAGTAGGTCGGTGATTCAAGCCGAAGAGCTAGCTGTCACAAAGATTAACAGGAGGAAATATGAAATTATCGAAAATGCTATCTGTCGCGCTCTTGGCTATGGGACTTGCTTTTTGCTGCGCTGGTTGTCAGAAAAGTTCAGATACAGCAGCCGCTGATCAAAGCAGCTTCCTACCCCGCTTAGGTTTGTAAACCGACTCTTAAAAATCGCAAGTTTAATATATTTTGCCAACCTGAAAGTCAGGTGAAGGAAGTTACATGAAAATCAATCATCAATTATTAATCGGTTGTTTAGCATTAGGTCTCAGTTTCAGTGGACACGTGGCCAAAGCGGATTCGGATGCAGGAAAAGCCAATTTGGAAATGCTTTTTGGCTCACCGGATTCGCGAAAGAAATTGAAAGATCACAATGATACGGGAAGTGTTACCAAAGAAGCCTGCGACGGTTACGATGGTCTGCTAGGTATTGTTAACGGATTTTTCTGTCACATGGAAAAAGACATGGGCATCACAGGTCTTGGCAAAGTGACAAAAACTTTTGGCACCACTTCGGTGAGAGCTGAAGTCACTGCCGGCGGAAGTGTGACCTTAGGTGGTATCACTACAGCCTATGATTACACAGCCAATGTGTGGGTTTGCAACTCGGCTTGCACCACGGCCAGTGCCTATGTTCAAGCTTTTCATATCGTCTTCTCTTACAAGCCAGACGGAACCATCAACAAAGGTTTCTTAATCCATCGCCCTGGAGTGTTCGACAACACTGGCAGCGCCAACGGAATGCAGATTCAGTACGACATTGGTTCTGCGACAGCCAACCAGTCGGTAAACGGCAAGATGATCTTTTCCAACTCAGGTAAAACCTTTAAGATGAGAGCGATGGGAGTGAAAAGTGCTTCCGGCCTCAAGATGAACATCAACGGTCATGATGGAACCAACGGATTTCGATTTGCCCTTTCAACAACGCCGGCTATAGCAACTTCAGCTGCTAAGTATTTTAATATTTACGCAGAGGGGCCTACTTATACAGGTGTTGGATCTTATGCTCTGGGTGCAGCAGCTCAAGCTGCGATTCCCACTTCGAACGGGGGTTGCTTTTCAGCGACTGATTCGGGATCAACTCAAGCGTTTGTTGCAGCAGCCGCTAGCAATTGCTCAAGCTTAGGCCTGAATGCTTTTGACATAGACAATGCAACTGTTGCAGCCTTTACCAATTCAGGAGCTACAGCCAGTAATATTCTTCAGTCTGACACCGGCGCTTGGAATGGCATGCCGGTCAATCCATCTTCGATCTAAAAAAAGTGCAAACATTTTAATTTCAAAAGCCCTGAGTCAAATCGGGGCTTTTTTTAATCATAAACGGTTTCTCGATGATTGCAAAAGTGAGAGCTGAAACAGCCAGCGATTTTCTAGATAGCTCAGGTCATGTCAATCAATGTCTCAGACGAAGGGGAATTAGAGGGAACACTTTGTTCCCCATTTGTATTGCGGCCGCTGTTTATTTCGTTTATGTCGGGCCCATGAGATATCAGGTCACCCTCAAAGAATTCCTCTTAAGACGCCTAAATATGAATCCAAGATACTCCTTGAGAGCTTTTGCCAGTTCGCTAGGTCTAGAACCTTCAAAGTTATCTGAAGCACTGTCGGGAAAAAAAGGGCTCAGTTCTGAACGAGCCGAGAAGGTTTGCGACATGGTATCTTCTTCAGCGTTTTCGCCGAGCCATGGTCAATGAAAGTCGCACGCTTTTGAGCGGTACTGTAGAGGCCAATGAGGTTTTTATTGGCGGTCCCACAAAGGGAAAGCGGGGCCGAGGGGCTACGGCAGGACAAAACAAATCCTTAGTTCTTGGAATGGTTGAGGTTTTGTCATACAAGGATTCCAACGGCAAACCAAAGAAACGCGCCGGGCGTGTTCGACTTGAAGTGGTCAAAAGTGCTGACGAGGAAACGATATGCTCTTTCCTTGAAAAGAATCTCAGTCCAGGTTCCAAAGTGCAAACTGACGGATGGCGCGGGTACTCGGATACAGCTCTTCTCAATTATAAACATGTCACTAAAACTCAGAACTCACCACAAAGTGCAAGTAGGCTGGCTCCGCATATCCACCGGGTCTTCTCAAATCTAAAAACCTGGCTCCTGGGCACGCATCACGGTGTCGAGCCAAAATACCTACAAGTTTACCTGGACGAATTTGTCTTCCGGTTTAATCGACGACAGGTTCCCATGGCAGCTTTTCAGACCCTACTGGGTATCGGCGCAACTAAGCCGCTACTTCATTGCCAAAACCTCAGGAGTTATCGAGGAAAACGGTATTGACTCGCTGGATTTTGACTGACCCTTCGGCTTGGTATTGAACTGCTAGCGATGAAAAAAATTGATTTAAATTCGATGTCAGAAGCGGAGCTGAGAGAACTCAACCTCGAGATTGTCAGGCGCCTTGATTTTTACTCTCAGGCTCGCAGGAAGATGCAGCTGATGTCATTCCGGGTTGGCGACCGGGTTGAGTTCGATGATGGCTATCAGATCGTATCCGGCATTGTGACACGGATTAATCAAAAAACAGCCACTTTACGCACTGATGATGGTCGTGGATGGAGAGTGGCGCCAAGTCTTTTAAGAAGAGTGGCTCGATCTTCGGAAGCCCCTGAAGCACAAACAAATTTATTTCAATTTCCGACCAACGCTGGGAAGCACTTCTAAAGATCGACTTCACTCTAGGCACTAGCGCAGAATAAGAAAGGGACCAAGCTGGAACTTGATCCCGTTGACGTTAGATTCGCGGTTAAGTGTAAATCTCTCGCCGTAAGATTATTCTTACAGATTTCTCGTCCCTGGACAAAGCGTCTTTCTTACGTGAAGTGAAGACGCTTGCGAGCAGGTCAAGACATCACTTGTCCTATTTGTGGAATCCATTTTTTCATTTGTTCAAGCTGTTATCGTTGCCAAAAACATTGTCCTCCTCAGTGCAAAAAAATTGGCAGTATTGCGCCAGTAGCTTCCTTTGGATTTTCAGCTGCTTCCTATTGATAGCCGCTTTGCTATCCAGTGCGATCCAAGTGACTACGTAGTTGACCGAGCTACGAATCTGTCATTTCATGCAAAGCCGAGTCTTCTAAAAGAGAGACAGTAATTTTATCTAGTTGGATCCTAACACCGCAGATCACACCTCTAGTTTCCAGAGGTTTACAGTTTCCTCGTCGCTTATTTAGTTCGATTTTTGACATTAAGCCATATAGGCGCCAAAGGATATAAGCCGTAGTTAAAAACGATTTTTGGTTGTCCGTTGGGAACAGTTTTTAAATCAGAAATCTCATACTGACTGAATAAAGAGCCAAGAATCATTTTGATAATTGGAATAGCTAAATGAATTCCCAGACATGTCCGCGGACCTCCGGCAAAAGGAAGATATTGATTTGCCTTTATTTTGTGAGGATTTTCTGGGTCAAAACGGAGTGGGTCGAAGGCCTGCGGATGATTCCAAAACTGTGGGTGACGATTGGCAAAATACCTTAACAACAGAAAGGTCGATCGCTTTGGAAATAAATAACCATCAATTTCTAATGGCTCGAGATTAAACCTTATATTGCCCCAAAAAGTGGGGTACAGGCGCATTGTTTCCTTAATCACGTAATCAAAATATTTCATTTCCTTCGTTGTATCGTAACTTACCAAATCACTATCCGACGAAACTGCATTAAACTCGCTAAGTACTCTACGGCATACGTCAGGATTTTGGGCCAACTGATAGGTTGTCCAGGTCAGTGGCGTTGCAATGGCACTTGCGCCTAAAAAAACGGCTAACATCTGATCGACAATTTCTTCGTCATTCCAGGGGCGATGAAGTTCAAGATCTTCTACAGCGAGTAAGTGATCAAGATAATCGTTATGTTTTGTTTGTCCATTTCGGCGTTTTAAAATTAGGCTACTGCAAAAATCTCTCAGTTTTTTGGACTCCGCTTTAAAACTCAAATTGCTTGTTATAGGTATCCATAGTGGCACCTGTTTTGGCATGGTGTTTTCTAGATACGTAACGTTCGTTGTTATTTTGTCAAGTTCGCCGTCGATAAGATGTTCTGAAAAGAGCATCTTCAAAGAAAAATCTATTGTACACCGTCTCATCTCACAATGAACGTCAAACGGCTTGGATCCCTCCTTATGACTTTCAATTTTATTAAGTAATCGCTGAATGGCAGGTCCAATATGTTCGAAAAAAACGTTATGGTTTTTAGGCAAGAATGGAGGACTCATGACAACACGCTTGTTCTTCCAATTTTTGCCCGTATCTGTGACCAGACTGTCTCGCATAAGCCAATCCTCACGCGGCAAAAGACCAGGTGGCTTGGTTGTTCCAACATTGGGATTTATAAAGAAATTCGCAATCAAGTCGGGTGACATTACACAATAAATATTTTTTGGAAGCTCAGGTTTGACTTGTAGCACACTGACTTGTTGTTCATCAAATACATGAGCGACCCTTCCCATAAGAGCTGATATGGGTGAGAAAAAAACGGAAGCATACAACTTTGGAATTATTTTAGCCATAATCAAGGCACCGTTCTAATTAAATATATTTTTCGAATTGTCCCGATAGTCTAGTCCTAGTTCAATTTCGCAAGTTTTAAGCTGAAATTGCAATAAATTTGTCTCTCTTGTTGCCAAAATCTTTCAGTAAAATTCGGCCTTTCGAATGGATAATCGAAAGTGTTATGTTATTTTGAGCGTGGTCCGAAGAAATTGGCACTGGCAAAGGGCGAGATCCCGCAATTGGGAGCTCTCGTTCGTAATACTTTTCGCCGACGTAGTAATAAATCTCAAACTCGTCTGCTTTTACAACAATTTTATGCAACAGTTTCTGTATGATTAAGTCGTAAAATAAAATATTATTTATCACCTGGGACGGG
>JAYTZS010000141.1:0-5140 GCA_043741885.1 Bdellovibrio sp.
GAAATTATTAAGATAAATGGACCCACATCTGTAAAGGTCCTAGTAGAAAAACTGGCTCTGACTCAAGCGGCAGTCCATCGTGCCCTTAACAAATTGATCGCCTCAAACCACCTTGTAAAAAAAGGTCGGGCACCTAAAGTGTTCTATTGCTTGAACTCTGCTTCGAGCGAAGTACGAACTGCCAATTTAGCGCCAAATGAACTTAAAAAACTTTCGGAAAATTATCTTTATATCGATCCAACTGGAAAGACCAAAGAAGGGCTTGATGGATTTGTTGGTTGGATGATCGCAACAAAAAACAAGCAAGCAATTGAAAATTGTATCCACGATTATTTGAAAATTTTGGAGGAGGCCCACTCGCATCGAAATCCAATGGGTGTTATCGATGCAACTCATCGTTTTGAGAAAATATTTGCCGAAAGTTTTTTAGACGTCGTGTACTACCTAGAGTTTTACAGTCTTATAAAATTTGGTAAAACAAAACTGGGTCAGCTTCTACTTCATGGAAAGCAGTCGCAAAATAAAAAAATTATTCAACAAATCGCAAAACAAATCGAGCCTGCGGTCTTAAAAATAATCATACAAGAGAAAATTGATGCTGTTGTCTGGGTGCCTCATTCTATTCCGAGAAAGGTTCCGTTCCTTCCAGAAATTAAAAAAAATCTCTCAATTGAGCTACCAATCATCGAGGTACTTAAGGTTTACGAGGGCGATATTCCAGTCGCACAAAAAAGTCTGTCAAAAATTGAAGAAAGAATTAGAAACGCTCAGGAAACCATGGTCGTGAGCGCTCTGAAGGTGAAGCATAAGAATCTACTTGTGATCGACGATGCAGTAGGATCCGGGGCAACACTTAACGAAATTTCTGCTAAACTGAAAAGAAAAGGCGCGCGCAAAGTTGTCGGGTTTGCAATCGTCGGGTCCTATAAGGGATTCGAGGTTATTAAAGAAGTGTAGACTGAAAAATAAACGAGCGGGGGCTCTTGGCATTCAGTTAGAAATGCCTTCAGTAAAAAATTGATTAAACCGACGCGATGTATTTTTTTTTGGAGGTTAATTCTCGCTTAAGGTCGCTTCGTTGCTAATAAACTGTAATAATTCTTCTCGTAATAATGTTCGATTTCTTGAGTTTTGAAGCTGCTTTGATCAAGGATCTTCTGTATTTCGTTTTTCGGATAAAGGTATCGTAAAATTCCAGGAAAATTGCCTTTCGTTTTATCAATGGGATCATAAATTCCAAATTCTTCTCCGTCAGGCGGCTTGAAATAAAACTGGATATCTTGGATCCTTGTGGATTCGTTGAAGCTGGAAATGCCTCTGGCCGTGCCGCCGGGAAACTCCTTCGTCCATGAATTATTAAGCTCGACGAACTCTGGAAAATCCAAAATAAACTTTCCTAGAGGTTTGAGCCAAGAATGAACTTTCTTAAAGAGCTCAAGCTCCTTTTCTTTGCTCATAAGTCCGGATACCTCTATGAAAACAATGGCATCAAATGTTTCAGGCTTGAAATCGATATTGTTCAAATCTGATGATATAAATTTCACTTTCTTGCTATCGTCAATTTCTTTGGCGATCTCTAGAACCTTGGAGTTTCGATCAATTCCGCAGACATCAAATCCCATTCGAGATAGCCAAATATCTAAGACCCCATCTCCACAGCCTAAATCTAAAATACAAGAAGAGGGCGCTAATTGAAAATTCTTTTGTAGCCAGTTGGCTTTTCGCTCGCGTGCGGGCCAAAGATCAGGATTTTTTTCGTGAAAGGTAACTTGCAAAAACTCGCCCCAGAATTCATTCCACGTTTTGTTTTTCATTGGTCACCTAGCTCAAACTCATTCTCAAGTCTGATTACTAAACGTTATCAATAGCTGAATATAATGAATCTTACAACATAATATTCGAAAGGTAGCTTCTGCCTGGTAAAGCTAATTTGAGTTCAAATTGAATTAAGACCAACATCAAACGAAAGAAGCAAGAAATGAAAAGAATAATGAGTTTAATTGTTTTATCAACAACCGTTTTTATGTCGCTCTCAGCCTTCGCTGAAACACTTGATTGCGAATCAGACACTGTGAGAATTATCGGTCAAATTCAGACGAGATATTTAAGAATGGGCCACTCAAAGTTTTATGGAGATTTGGATATTTTTATTTACGATCACAGGAAAATCGTCGGCAGTGCGACGGTCACAGTTTTGGACGGTGATATCTAAGACGGAGATGCAATAACGACTTCAGTAGCAAGAGATCAAGACAGGCAGGGGGCTACTCTGACCTTAGAGACAGCAGGAACAAGTCTTTTAGAGTTGGGAAGTCAGTCTATTCCGTCTGTAGCAAAGTGTGAGATTTCATCTAATCCGCCTCTCGTAAAGCCGACTTGCACATGGAATGTCAGTCTTGGACAAAGTTGTGGAAACTTGGCAGGCCATTGCATTTGCCACCAACACAATGGTCACTAGATTAAGGCGCAAAATCGCTGGTCAATTTTTTCTACTAGAGAGAAAAATAATTTCGTTTTCCGAAACATACGTTTCTAACTCGTTTCTTTTATAATTGATTGAACACTGGCAGATTCACCTGAGATTGCAATAATGCAATCCCTTACTAGGAGGCGACAATTGATTAAGACGAATAGTGGCAAGGCGCTGATCGGCGCGGTGAACCTTTTAACAATCGGTACACCCATGTTGGCTAACCAGAGCTTTCATGGAGCTTTGATGGACAATAAAATGGAGCAAGTCAATTTTGCTTCGATTCAGTCCATTGAGAGCACATGGCTAAAGGTCCCCCTGGCTTGCAAGGCTCGTGGATTTAACGCAAGCCCCATGTCCATAGAAAATACCCAAGTGGCATCGTCTATTCAGAACATCTATTCCTCGTTTCAGGGGTAGTTTTGTGCGGCCGGCAGCCTGTACTTTTTCAGCCATGGAAATAAAAGTGCTTCGAGCCAAGTTCAAATCACTAGCGGAGGTGACTTCGTTCGGGCTCGACGCTCAATTTTCATCCCAAATTTCCAGCTACGGTCTGTTGCGTGAGATTGGAACTGTCAACGACGAGTTGGCTCGGTTCATTTTTGATGCGCGAAATGGAACGGCTGTTCGGCTCACATCTTTAAAAGCAGAGATCATCAAATGGAACAATTTGTTTGGTTTGAGGATTTGGTCTACGGATACCGAGAGTCTTGAATTAAGGACTCCAGGTTTTTACGAGGTCGTTCATCCTGTACTTTCAAGAAATGAAGATGGGACTTTGCATTCGCTTTTTATCTTTCCAGAAATAATCAACGAAATTGCAAAATCTCACGGGGTTGATTTAGTTCTGGTCAGATCGTGGGGCCTGAATTCGATCTTTGGTGGCTTCGACCCAGCCAAAGGTTACTATCAAACTAATTTTTGGGAGCTCGAAAACAACGATGCCCTCAAGTTCTCAGACCTGGTTCGCCAAGGGAAAGTGGCATTTTTGGGAACTCACGATTTGATTGCTCATATTGCTGGAATCAAGAAAATCCACTGGCCGTCTCTCAAACATTCCGCCCACCGGGTCCATGAATCGATAAAAGCTCATTTGAAATCTTCAGCCAAGCCAAGTGTGGCCTCACTTATCCTGCCGTACACTTTAGGTGTTGTGTTAGATGATTTAGCTCAACCACCAAGCTACAGCTCAAAAGGTCACCTTGCAGTCTTGAATATTTTGCTAGCACGGATCGTAAAATCAGAAATTTCGGCCCATCTGCCGACGGTGCTAACAGAATTTCCAGAAAGTTTTAAAAAAATAATCGATTTGTCACGGACAGTTGGAATTGAAAATAAGCCAAACGAAATCACTGCAGCAATCGACGCCATGACATCAGAAATACTGCGAGCTTCAGTAGTTTTCACTTGAAGCCCCCAAGACTGTATTCAATTTAATCGTTTACTGAAATTAGACGGCTATATCTCTATCTAAAACTCGTGAACTCAAATTGTTCAAGTTCCAAGCCTCTGGGTCTTTCAAAATCGCTCTTCCAACCGCTGCAAAATCGACTTTTGAGTCCTGAAGAAGTTCGTCTATAAAATTTCCCTCTTCGATGCCGCCAACTCCAATCACGGGAATGGAAATTTCAGATTTGATATTGGCTGCATCGTCGACAAGATAGCCCTGGCCAGCTTTTCCTTCTGGACGTTTCCAGCCGCCGATCCCTGAGGAGACATCAATCAGGTCAACACCAGCAGTCTGGAGCTGTTTGACCACAAAAGACATGTCCTTGAGGTCAAGCCCAACCGGCATATGATCTTGGGCAGGCAAACGCACGGCTATCAAAATATGTGGGGCTAGGACTTTTATCTTTTGGACGATATTTAGGAGCAGTCGACTTCGATTTTGGATTGATCCGCCAAAGGAGTCAGATCTTTGATTTGTAATCGGTGATAACCATTGATTTAGACCATAGCCATGGGCCGCGTGCAGTTCGACGAAATCAAACCCTGCGATCAAAGCTCGGTGAGCAGCCTGCGAAAACCACAACTCCCACTTTTCAATCTCATCTACACTCATCGCCTGGGGCTTGTCAGGGGTCCAGCCCTTCACAGGAACGGCAATGTTACTTGGCGCTAACAAAGCACCGCCGGTGATCTCCGTGGTTGTCTTTCCGCCAACGTGGACAAGCTGCAGTCCTGCAAGCGAGCCAGAGGCATGAATGACCTGGGCTAACTTGGTTAAACCTTCGATCTTCTCGTCAGAATCAGCGCCCAGCTGGTTAGCCTCGCCCTTGCCGGATAGATTTATGAAGCTGTATTCGACGAAAATAAGTCCTGCCCCGGAGCTTGCAAGTTTTCGATAGTGCTCAATAGTAGCTTCTGTCACAAAGCCATGAAGGTTAGCAGTTTGAGAAGCCATTGGAGGCACCACAATGCGGTTGCGGGCAGTGACGCCGTTCCTAAATTCGTATGATGAGTATCTGCTCAGCTTCATGGCTGGATTCAGAGTAGCCTTCACATTCGGGTTCGAAACTGCTTTCATGCTAAATCTCCTTTAAAATTTGCACCAGATATAACTTCTAAAATCCGTTTGCAAAAGAAACGATTTAGAAATATATATTTCGATTATAGAAATATTTGAATTGCGCTATTTTTTAGCTGTTGCAGGATTAGAGAACGTCAATC
>JAYTZS010000142.1:0-5140 GCA_043741885.1 Bdellovibrio sp.
CAGTCGGCGAAGCATCATCATTAAAAAAGCCTTGCAACTGTTTGGGAGCCGCTTTCAAACACTGCACCGATTGAAAAGTAATTGTTGGGACCTGAGCCGAATTGGGGTTGACTCCACTTTGATCTCTTAGGAAGCGGTCACATCCGGCTAGCAGAAAGAGCGGAATCAGAAATATCAATTTGAGTGAAGTTAATCTAGTTTTTTTAGAAAACATAACTGACTCCAACCGAGACAAGATCATTATTCACATAAGGGTCCAAAGACGTTCGTTCAGCTTGACGTTCGATTGCTAAAAACTGCCCCGCCAGTTGCGCTGTCCAGCGACTGTTCCATTGATAGGTTGCTTCGGATGTCCAAAGGTCGAATTCGCCTTTTTCTCCGCGCAAATAGCGAGTGGAGAGCAGCAATTTTTGTGATTTTTTCATACGGTAACTGGTTCGCAACTGCACCAGCCCAGCATTGCGAAACGGATAGCGAGAGGGAAGATACCTGGCGACCTGATCCGCTTCGGGGCCGACAGTTTGGGACTCCCCGCCTTGGACCGAAAGAACAGAAAGAAGCAGCTCTGAATTCAAGGCTCGCACCGTAACAAAAGGACTCAAAAGGACTGAATCTGAATAGCGAGAGTAAGTCCATTCCGTTTTGAAATCTGGCGCTTGCGGTGCCTCTCGGATAGCGGACAGCCCTGTCTGAACAAATGACCCTGTGTAATGCAAGTCGGCGCCGATGAGACTTTGCCTTTGCACCTTTGGCTGGATGAGCAGCGAAACTGAGTTGTCGCTATTGGCATAACCTTGAACTCCGAGAGACAAATCATTAACTGGCTTGTTGGCATAAGAAATCTGGGAATACACTCCCTGCTTTTCTTCTCCGAGAAATATTTTTCCGGCGTAGCTCTGCTGGAAGACAACATCTTGAGTTTGTGGTCTTTGCAAATCATATTGAATCAGAGTCTTTTGGCCATTGATAATGACGGAAGTCATTGTGGGGCTGAAATAGGGGTTGGTGTTTTGAAATTTTCCGTTTTTTAGCTCATAGCCAGCATTTTGATTGGGAATAAACAAAGGCGATCCGAACAGAGTCACTCCCCAAGTGACAGAACTCTCGTCCGAATGCAGATTGAGAAAAATCCCGGTGAGACCTTGCTCTTCAGGCGTTAATGGATTCCATAGAAAAAGAGGCTGGTAAATTCCCAAATGAAATCTTTCGTCCAAATCATTCCAGTTCATCTTCTTTCGACCGACAATCAGCGACTGTTGCTTCCAAAAAAGTTGTGAAACATCGAGATAATTCAGCACGGAGGTGCCGGGAGAGACCATGCCTCTCACTTGGGTGTGCAAAGTGTCGGTAATTTCAGTTTCTTTAGAAAGGTCAGTGAGAGTGTCCAAACCACCGCTGAAAAATTGAAAGTCCTTCTTTTCGGTTAAATTGTAATCTGGGCTGACAAATCCAGCTTCAGACAAAGACAGGCTGCCTTGGGTTTCAGCCCAGGTCGGAATGGCAGTGAAAAGAAGGAGGCCAAGGAGCGGGCCCCAAATGGTGGCTTTCATACAACCTGTTCTACTTCAAGATCAGGACCGGGCGGCTTGCGTTCAGGGGCCAGGCCGGGCCATAATTCCTTGGCAGGTGCCGTATTTTGGCATTCCAACAGGTAAGGAAACCAGCTAAGGAAAACAGTTGAAATGGTGCAGTCTCGGCAAAAAATATTGATGATTCGGTTTTCAAGCTTTGGAGACGTCACGCAGGCTCTCAGTGTGCCGACTCGATTGGCCGAGCTGACCCATTTGGAGAGTGAAAGCACCGAAATCCATTGGGTAACCAGGGTTGAATTTGCACCTCTCTTGGACGGCCACCCTTGGATCTCACAAGTGTGGAGCTTGAATCGAAAGACCGGTCTTGCTGGTATTTTCAAACTGATTTGGCAGCTCAAAAAGCAACGCTATTCGCACATCTACGACGCTCATAACAATCTTCGCTCGCATTTGATTTGTCTTTTTCTCCGGCCTCCATTGGCGCTCTCTCGTCTGTTTGATCCACCTCTTTTTCTGCGAAAATCGCAAAAAAGGTGGAAGCGCCTTTTGCTGTTTCGTCTGCGAGTGAACACATTTCAAATGCCGTTTTCAGGACAACGAGATCTACTGGAACCGCTCCAAGCCTGGGGTCTCTCCATGGAACTTCCGCCGGCTCCGCAAATGCTTTTGCCCAAAGAGTTGATTGAAAAAGTTCGCAAGGATTTGCAGTCAGTGCTCAGTCGCGGACCTTTTTTAGCTCTCGCACCGTCAGCGGCGCATCTCTTGAAACGCTGGCCCGTTGCTCATTTTCAAAAACTTTTGAGTCTAGCAAAAGACTGGCAGTTTGTTTGTTTAGGTGGCCAAGAGGATTCTTTTATCGAACAGCTAGTGCAGATAGATCCGTCGCGAATTTTTTCATTTGCCGGAAAATTTTCTCTGCAAGAAAGTGCCGCTGCGGTCTCACTGTCTCATGGCCTTTTGACAAACGATACCGGATTGCTTCATGTGGCCGAGCAAATGGGCAAGAAAGCAGTTGCAATGATGGGCCCGGCGCCATTTGGATTTCCGTCTCGGGACACGACTCGTGTGCTGGAAATTCAGTTGTCCTGCCGCCCTTGTAGCAAACATGGTCAAGGCCCTTGTGTGAACGAGAAATTTCAGCGCTGCCTTGTGGATATCACGCCCGAGCAAGTTCACCAGGAGTTGAATCGATGGTTTTCCTAGACGGTTTGATTTTTTTCTTCTACCGCTTTATCGCTTTGCCTTTTGCTATTGGACTATTGCAGCTTTTTTCCGACCTTCTCCCGGATAAAATGCGAGAAGTTATCTCGGATCGGGAAAATAAAAATTTACAAGCCTTACCGGCCCGCCCTATCTGGATCCATGCTTCGAGTGGCGAAATTGAATATGCCAAATCAGTGATTCGAGATCTCAAAGACCAATTCCCACAAATTCCAATCCTAGTGACTTATTTTTCGCCCTCTGCAAAAAAATTGATTCAGAAATTTCCGGGGATTGATCTTGCAATGGCACTTCCGTGGGATCTGCCTCTGCCAGTGGATGCTTTTTTAAATTTCTACAAGCCTCGGGCGTTTTTGGTGGCTCGAACCGATGTCTGGCCAGAGCTCGCAAGAAACTTAAAAAAGCGACAGATTCCATCTGTTTTGTTTGCGGCGACATTGTCAGATGAAAGCTCCCGACAAGGTTTTTTCTCAGGTGCTTTGACTCGAGTGGCTTTGAATTCTCTCAATCACATTTTTTGTGTCAGTCCAGAAGATCTCAAAAATTTACAAGAGTTGAAGATCGAAACTAAAATCGAAGTGGCCGGCGACACTCGATTCGATCAAGTTTTATACCGCTTGCAACATCCGCCTTTGATCAAGACTTCACTCAAACCACGGTCAACTCAGAAAATTTGGATTTGCGGCTCAACTTGGCCTGAAGACGAAGCGCTGCTGATCCCAAGTTTCAAAGACTGGATTGAACAGGGCGGCCGAGTCATTTTGGCACCACATGAACTGAATGAAGAAAGACTTGAAGATTTGGAGCAATTGTTTGCTCAGAATGGCTGGAGTTCGGAGAGATACAATTTCGTCGCCAATTGGACTTCCTCAATCTTACTAGTAGATCAAATCGGTTGCCTTCAAGAGCTTTACACCTGGGGATCCGTGGCATTTGTGGGTGGCTCCTTCAAAGGCAAAGTCCACAGTGTGATGGAGCCATTGTGCGCAGGATTGCCAGTTCTCGTCGGACCCTACCATATCAACAACCGAGAAGCTTTGCAGTTTCAACATTCGCTTCTCGCACCTGGAGTTTTTGCCGTCAACCAAGTCCAAAGCATCGACGACTTCCGACTGATTTTGCAAAGCACAGCAAACCTTCAAGCTCCTCACGCCGCTCTCTTGACTCAAGTTCGCGAGTGCTCAGGAGCCACCGCCCGCTTAATCGAATGGCTACGAGCCCGACTGGGATTGTAACAAGGAACAAGGCGAACAAGGTGCCTGCCCTTTTTTGGCGGGGTGCCTGCCCTTTTTTGTTCGCGCGGGCTTCTGTATACTTTGCGGATTTTGCGAACTTAGTTTTGTCTTCCGTAGGGGATTAAAGTCTGGTCCAGCACAAATTATCTTCTGACCTAAAGGAGTGAATTGTCTGGAGGCTTTCTGCAAAGACTTTTTGGATTTTGAGGCGACACTGCAGAGCGCTTATTATAGTTCGTGATAGAAGCATCATCTTTACAAAGCAGAAGAGTTGCTTTTGGATACCGGGTATTATGCCAGCAATGACGGCTGCCGCCTAAATATAAAATGTCGCCCATCTTATCACTGCGCTCTCGACGCTTTCTATATGAAGACCGTGATTTTTTGTGATCCTCCTTTGAAATATCACTCAGATGCGACGCATTTATCCCCGTCATCCGTGCTTTGTCAATAGTCCTCAAAAACGCCGATTACTTTTGCGCAAACATCTTTTTCGATAGCCTGTGATGGATTCTGTCTCGATTACGATGAACCATGCTGGGAGCTCCATCTGCGAGGTAGTTCTTTTTTAATCGCACCGCCCGACGCTTTGGTATTTCAGGTTCAATTGCTGCATCAGCGACAGAAGAAGAACCAGCAAATAACTTTTTCTGTCACTAGAATTTTTTTCATCTCTAGGGTTCCTAACTTAAACTGCAAAATCTCCTCCTTGACTGGAAGAATTTAAATCACAAAAGCGACATTTTCATAGAAACCAAAGTGGGAACATTATCTCAGTAACAGGACAATTTTTCTTTTTTTGTTGACGGATTTTTTAGCTCTTTAGCATTACCTGAGAGACGAGTTATTTTCATTTTTGGAAATTTCTTCGGCCTGCCTGAAGATCACTCAGGGGCGATGGCCCTAAGAGCTCGCAATCGCAATTTAAAATACGCGTGTGGGCGCTGGGAAAACTTCAGAAAAATACTTGTGGTACAAATACTCAACTGGAACTAAAAAGAGGTGCTTCATGCAGCAATCTGATTTCATAACCCTAAATAAATGTAAAAAAGAGCACGGGGGCTCTCTGCTTGAAGGCAAAAGAAAAGGGCGTCGTGCGCTCTCAACTAAACATGCAATTCATTTAACCCTGAAGTCAGATCTGACTGGCGT
>JAYTZS010000143.1:0-13945 GCA_043741885.1 Bdellovibrio sp.
AATCTCGAAAGAAATGCAAGCCCCAAGTTTTTTATGGTTTTTTGGCTTGTCAGCTTGACGGGCCGGCCACCGCACCCACATTTAGTTTATCTGAATAAACTGGTAACTGAGGTGAAATACTATGGGTAAAATTATTGGAATCGATTTAGGAACAACCAACTCCTGCGTGGCCATTATGGAAGGCGGCGAAGCCAAGGTTTTGGTAAATGAAGAAGGAGCTCGAACGACTCCGTCTGTGGTCGCCTTTACCAAAGATGGTGAGCGTCTGGTCGGTCAGATTGCTAAGCGCCAGGCTGTGACCAATCCTGAAAATACAATTTATTCTGCAAAACGATTTATCGGACGAAGATACTCGGAAGTAGCAGAAGAGCTCAAGCTCGTGCCGTACACTGTTGTCGAAAAAGGCAACGACACCGCTTTCAAAATTCAGGGTGGAAAACTAGCTTCTCCTGAAGAAATTGGAGCGGCTGTTTTGGCTAAACTGAAAAAAGTAGCTGAAGATTATTTAGGCGAGCCGGTCACAGAGGCTGTGATCACAGTTCCAGCTTATTTCAATGACTCCCAAAGACAAGCAACCAAAGATGCCGGCCGGATTGCTGGCTTGGATGTAAAGCGGATCATCAATGAGCCAACAGCAGCCGCTTTGGCTTACGGAATGGACAAAAAGAAAAACGAAAAAATCGCTATCTACGATTTCGGTGGAGGAACATTCGATATTTCTATTCTCGAAGTCGGCGATGGAGTGGTCGAAGTTCGTTCAACCAATGGTGACACTCACTTGGGTGGAGACAACTTCGACATTCGGATCTTGGAATGGCTGATTGCGGAATTTAAAAAAGATCAAGGAATCGATCTTCGCAATGACAAAATGGCTTTGCAACGTTTGAAAGAAGCCGCAGAGAAAGCAAAAGTCGAACTGTCGACAGCCCAAGACACTGAAATCAATTTGCCGTTTATCACGGCCGATCAATCTGGACCGAAGCATTTGCAAACCAAATTGTCTCGTTCTCGATTTGAACAGATGGTTGAGGATTTGGTCGCGCGCTCAATCGAGCCGTGTAAAAAAGCTCTGGCGGATGCAGGTCTGAAAATGGCTGAAATTGATGAAGTCATTTTGGTTGGGGGTTCGACTCGAATTCCAGCCATCCAAAAAGCAGTGAAGGACTACTTTGGAAAAGAGCCCAACCGCTCAGTGAATCCAGATGAAGTGGTGGCCGTCGGTGCCGCTGTTCAGGGTGGAGTGTTGGCTGGAGACGTAAAAGACGTCCTTCTCTTGGACGTGACTCCTCTTTCATTGGGCATTGAAACTTTAGGCGGAGTGATGACTGCTCTGATCGAGCGAAACACCACAATTCCTTCAAAGAAATCTCAAGTGTTCTCTACAGCTGCAGACAACCAACCAGCCGTGGACATTCACGTTTTGCAAGGTGAACGCAAAATGGCTTCAGACAATAAAACTTTGGGACGTTTTGAATTGATGGGAATTCCACCTGCTCCCAGAGGCACTCCGCAAGTCGAAGTGACTTTTGATATTGATGCCAATGGTATTTTGCATGTGTCGGCTAAGGATATGAGCTCAGGAAAAACTCAACAGATCAAGATCACCGCACAAAGTGGATTGTCTGAAGAAGAGATCAAAAAAGCTCTGAGAGATGCCGAAGAGCATTCTAAAGACGATGAAATCCGCACAAAAGCAGCTGCAGCTAGAAACACTTTAGACAACTTAGTTTACCAAACAGAGAAGCTGTTAAAGGACAATGCAAACTTGCCTGAGGCCGATAAGAAATCAGCCGAAGAAGCAATGGCAGCAGCGAAAAAAGTTTTGGATAACAAAGATGCTGAAGCTCCAGCTTTGGAAGCCGAAGTCGAAAAGTTACAAGCAGTGACTCACAAAATCACAGCTGAGCTTTACAAAAATGCAGGAGCAGGAGCCGCTGGAGCAAATGGCGGAGGCGACGGTGGAGCCGGTGCAAGTTCGACAGATGGTGGTGGAGCGAAGTCGGATAAGAAAGACGACGATGTGATCGATGCTGATTACAAGGATGTAAACTAAGCTTCGGATTCGTAGAAAATCGAAACAAGATCGCAAAAGCGGAGGTTAAAGCCTCCGCTTTTTTTTGCGTGAAGGTCCAATGTAAGAGCAAGTAAATCCACTTTTCTCCAGTCACTGAAGCCTTCTCCAGGCCCTCCTCCCGAACTTCCGATTTTGAAAAAATCGGAAGTAAACAAGCGGCGCAGCTCTGCACGCTCTGCTCAAACGCCATCCGCGCATTAGTGAAATCAGTTCCACAAGCGGTCTCTGCAGGTTTTGCGACTTTGGTCTAGGTCGACATCCCTGTTCAATCAAACATATCTTGATGCCATTTCAGATCGCCGTTAGGCTTTCAGTGTGTTTGCAGCCATCTTTGCGTTGCTTTTAAATTATTTCCTCATTGTTTGGAGAGTCATGAAATTTTTCATACCCTGGGTGGTCGCCGGACTCATTCCTTCCGGTTTTGTCCTTGCCCAATCTCAAGAGCCAGCTTCACCAACAACCTCCGTTTCAAACTCGGCGGACGAAAACCCTACGCCCAATGGCGCCGATCCCGAAGTGTCATCAGTTGAAAGTTTGCTGGAAAAAAATGTTCCCGATGAACCAGCAAAACTTCAGCTGACCAAGCCGGCAACTAAGACTTCAGGTACAGTAGATTATTCTCAGTTTAAGACTGAGAAATCTTTCCATGACACTGTGATCATCCAAAAAACCTATATGCCAAAAACGAAGCGAGCCCAAGTCTTTGGCGGCTTCACTTATGGAGCCAACGACGTTTTTGCAAAAACTTTCGGCGGTCAGATTCGCGCAGGCTATTATTTCAATGAAACTTGGGGAATCGAAGCCACTGGTTTTTTTCTGACGTCTCAAGATGCTCCGGAAAAGAAGGACTTGAGCGATATTCAGCAAATTGCAGTTCAAGATTTGATCACTCCGAAAAGTTTTCTAGGAGTGAATGCTTACTTCAGTTCCATTTACGGAAAAATGGCTCTCGAAGATCGAAAGATCATTCCATTTGAAGTTTATCAGACAGTTGGAATTGGGCAGTTAAATACCAATCCGTCCTCCAACACTTCGGCTTTTTTCTTTGGGCTCGGAAATGTTTTTTCTATTTCCAAAAACTCAGCGATTCGAGCTGATTTGAGCTGGTTCTTTTACAATGGCAAGAGCACCAGTGGCGGCACTGTTTCGGCAAATACTATTTTTGTGACAATTGGCTACGGTCGCATGTTGCCAGATGCGAGGACCCGATGAAAACGTCTCAACTTCCTTCGACTTTATCTAGCTGCCTGATCAGTGTGCTGATTGGCGCCTCGATTCCATCTTCCTTTTCATTCGCATTCCCGACAATGGCCGTTGCTGCTCAGCCAACACAGTTACCTGCCAAAACAGCTGCGGCAGCAGCCAAAATAGTGACGCCCGCAGGCAAAACTGCGCCGGTGGCAGGTTCCTCAAACCGGGATTGGGAAGCTGCGAAAGCCCTGTTTCTTGCCAATAATTACAAGGGAGCTGCTCAAGCTTACTATCTGATTGGTAAAAATTCGCGCGATCTAAAAATGCGTCGGCAATCAAAATATTATTTAGGCCTGAGTCTCTACCGATTGGGCTTTAAGCAAGTGGCAGCTTTTCCATTTGTTGATTTGGTGCGAACCGGTGAGATGATTGAGAAGCAAAAAGCTCTGGATCATGTTGTGATGATTGCTGATGAGCTGGGCGAGCCGAGCTTGCTCAATTACAGCTTGAATCACATTCGGCCCGACGAGCTCAGTGACGTCTCGAAAGCGATCTTTCTTGGCCGTCTAGGCGAAGCTTCTCTTTCCAAAGGCGACACGGCTCAGGCATCTGCCTATTTTTCCAAAGCTCTTGAGTACAAGAAAAATGAAAATTCACTTTTGTACTCATTAGGCTTGACTGAATTGATTGGCAAAAATCCGGACAAAGCTGTGACTTTCTTTTCTCAGTTGGCCGATCGTTTGCAAAATCAGCCGATCAATGATTTGCAAAGGGGACTTGCTGTCCTGGGGCAAGCGCGGTCGTATTATCAAACCAAGCGTTACAAAGATGCAGCGGATTTGTACCGGCAGATTCCCAAAGATCATCCTTTGTATCGTGAAAGTTTGATGGAGCTTTCGTGGGCACTTTTTCGTTCGGGCCAATTTCGAAGTGCTCTGTCACCGCTTCAAACTTTGCACACTCCTTTTTATGAGAATTTTTATGACCCCGAATCTTTGATTTTGCAGGCGACTATTTATTTGTTTGTCTGCCAATATGACCGGATCGATCCAATCATGACCTCTTTTCAGAAAAACTATTATCCAGCTTTCGGCAAGATTGAAGAATGGCTCAATTCCCCAAGAGGCGAGGCGGACTACTATATCGAAGTGGCAAAAACCCGCAAAGCTCTGGTTGAGTCTCGACTCAAAGGCAAGATTTCAACCGAAACAAATTTGCCATTTTTCGTGATGCGAACCCTGATTGACGAGCCGGAGATCCGCAACCTGATCGAGTATTTGGACAAGATCTACAAAGAGCGACAGAATCTTTCAAAGGCTTTCGGCAGATCCGGATTGGTCGCTTATGGCAACCAGATCCTTGAAGGACGAAAGAGAGCCGTGCAAAAGCAAGTGGGCGTGATTGTTAAGGACCGCCTGATGGTTCGATTGCATGAATTTGCGGAATTTGCGACTCAGTTTGATTTCTTAAAATACGAAGTTCTCAATGGAAAACGCTTGGATTTGAAAAAGAAAATCTCAGAAAATGCGCCGGAGCAAAAAATTGACGAAGGAGTGAGCCGAGATTTCTACATCCAAAACGGCTACAGATTCTGGCCTTTCGAAGGCGAATATTGGAGAGATGAAATCGGCAACTATCAATACGTGGGAGTAAATCGCTGTGAAAAATCTGCTGAATAGTCTCATTTTGATTTTAGGAATTGCGATTTGTTTCTCTTATGCCAAAGCGGACGATGAGGTCAAAGATTTTAGCGAGTCCGATCTGACCACTTTGGATGTCAAACAGTACAAAAAGTTCAATGTGAAATTCGATGATGAATTGGTCAAAGGGGGAAAAGAATCTCCCGACACCGAATTCATTTTTCAGAAATCAGATTTCAATTTCAAAAAACTGATCCGGCTTCGCGAGAATTTTATTCCCGAAGTGCAAAAAGGAAAGGACGACATGCGTGGACTTAAATAAACAATTAAATAAACAAGTAGCAGCTTTCTTTCTCGGATCTGTGATCTTTTGCGGAGGTTTTTTATTTTCCTTATCAGCCGCTCAAGCTGAAACCCAAGAAGTCCGCTTTGCTGAAGAGGAGCTTCCAACTGAGGCGGTGATCCCTCGTTTGGACACTCCAAGAGCAGTGCTCAATCGAAAATTGAGCTACGAGCACCGATTTCAAGCCGATCTGGCGTCAGGCTGGCTTTTAGATGAGCCTTTTTACTCAAACCAATATTTAGCTGTTCAAGGCTCAATCAACTGGAATGAATTTAGCGGAGTGGGCTTAAAATACTTGAGTTTCGGCAATGGACTTTCTGATTACTCAAGGCAGTTCCAAAGCGCCGCTCTGGCGCCGAAGCCAGACTTCACTTTGTCCCGCGGACCCAGCACTGGCTTGATCGCTTTCTACGAGCGGCGGATGATGTACGGCAAAGTCAGCTTAGCTAAGCAGTGGATTGTGCCGGCATTTTTAGTTTGGGACGTCGAAGCTGGAGTGCTCAAATATGGATCTCGTCAATTGCCTTTGGCAGGAGCTTCGATTTCCAATCGCTTCTTTCCTTTTCAGCATTTAGGAATTTCTTTGGGACTTCGAGCCTACTTGCGTCAGTTGGTCAATCCAGCCTCGGTCTCTCTAAGAACCACTCCAGCTCCGAGCGAATCCGATTTCAAAACTGCGATTCGTTTGAGCACAGCTTTGGATCTTTCCTTGAGCTACCTTTTCTAGCCGCCAACCGTTGAAAGTTGACCTCGCGACTCTGCGGGGTTGCAATCGCTCCTGACAGCCAAGGAGCTTTTTTATGAACGCACCCAAGACTCATCCCATTTCAATTCCGATCAACCCTAAGTTTGCTGAAAAGGCCGTGGTTACTGAAGCTCAATACAAAGATCTTTACCAACAGTCGATTGAAAATCCGGATAAATATTGGGGCGAGCAGGCTGAACGGCTCACTTGGTTTCAAAAGTGGACTCAGGTTCAAAAAGTCAGTTTTATTTCACCAGTCGAAATCCAGTGGTTTCTTGGGGGTGAGCTGAATGTTTCGGTGAATTGCATTGACCGGCATCTAGCAAAACAATCCAAGAAAATTGCTCTACTTTGGGAGCCCGACAATCCCCAAGAGGGACCACGCAAAATCACCTATCAAGAGCTGTCCGAAGAAGTCAACCGGATGGCCAATGTCTTGAAAGCTCACGGAGTTAATAAGGGCGACAGAGTCACCATTTACATGCCGATGATTCCTGAATCGGCTTTTGCCATGTTAGCCTGTGCTCGAATCGGCGCCGTACATTCTGTGGTGTTCGGTGGATTTTCACCAGAATCTCTGGCCGACAGAATTCGTGATTGCGAATCCAATTTTGTCATCACTGCCGATGAAGGATACCGAGCAGGCCGCAAAGTTCAGCTCAAAAAGAATGTCGATTTGGCATTGGCTAAAACTTCCACTGTAAAAAATGTCTTAGTCATTCGGCGAACTGGTCACGCTGTGAATTTCGTCGCCGATCGCGATCTTTGGTGGCATGAAGAAAAAATCAAAGTTTCGACTGACTGTGAACCAGAGAAAATGAAATCCGAAGATCCACTGTTTATTTTATACACTTCGGGTTCCACTGGAAAACCCAAGGGCGTTTTGCACACCACGGCTGGCTACTTGCTATTTGCAGCGATAACTCATGAATTGATTTTCGATCACAAAGACTCTGACATTTATTGGTGCACCGCCGATGTGGGCTGGGTGACCGGTCACAGTTACATCGTCTATGGACCACTGGCGAATTGTGCGACCAGCCTGATGTTTGAAGGAGTCCCCAATTATCCGACCACATCTCGAATGTGGGAGGTGATCGACCGGCATCAGGTGACTTTATTTTACACAGCTCCCACCGCAATTCGAGCCTTGATGCGCGAAGGGGATGCGGCAGTGAAGAAAACCTCAAGGCAATCTTTGCGTTTGATGGGAAGTGTTGGTGAGCCAATCAATCCAGAAGCTTGGCTGTGGTATTACAATGTGGTTGGCGAGAAAAGATGTCCAATTGTGGACACGTGGTGGCAGACCGAAACCGGCGGAATTCTGATCACTCCTTTGCCTGGCGCTATGCCATTGAAGCCAGGTTCTGCCACTTTGCCATTTTTCGGAATCGAGCCAAAAATTCTTTCACCGGAAGGCAAAGAACTTTCGGGAGCCGCCGAGGGAGTTTTGGTTCTTGCCAAATCGTGGCCGGGACAAATGCGAACAGTGTTTCGCGATCACAAACGCTTCGAAGAAACTTATTTTTCAACCTACAAAGGTTTTTACTTCAGCGGCGATGGCTGCCGAAGGGATGAAGATGGTTATTATTGGATCACTGGACGAGTCGATGATGTGATCAATGTTTCAGGCCACCGCTTGGGAACTGCCGAAGTCGAAAGTGCATTGGTTGCTCATTCAAAAGTTGCTGAAGCCGCCGTCGTCGGCTTTCCCCACGACATCAAAGGGCAAGGGATTTATGCTTATGTCACTTTGAAAACTGGGCAAGAGCCCAGCGATCAGTTGCGGAAAGAACTGATTCAGTGGGTGGGCGCACAGATCAGCCCAATTGCAAAACCAGATTTGTTGCAGTGGGCTCCAGCTTTGCCTAAAACAAGATCTGGAAAAATCATGCGAAGAATTTTGCGAAAAATTGCCGAAAATCTCCCGGAACAAATGGGCGACATCAGCACTTTGGCAGATCCAACAGTGGTCGAAAGTTTGGTCAATGAAAGGCTGGTTCAATGAGTTCAAGTTTTTACTCCACAAATTACTTCACAAAAAGTCCCCGAGTCCGATTTCCCTCACTCCTCCTGATGCTTGCGACTTGCGGAGCAGGTAGCTTCAGTCAGGCTCAAGAAGCCAACTTGGAAATTTCACCGACGCAGTCAACTCGACAACCTGTCTTGAAATTAAGCTTAGGGCTTGATGGCAGCAATTTTTATTACAAAGAAGATTTAGATCCTCCCGGAAAAAGCATGGAGCGAGCTCAGGTCCTTTCGCCATGGTTGCGCTTAGACATGCCAGGACCTCAGCAATTCAATTCTTATTTTTCGCTGGAAGCTAAAGTATCAACAAATGTGAAGACGGATTATGACGGCAGCACATTGTCCTCAGGCACCCCAGTTCAAGGAAAAAACCCTGCGGTTTTTAGCCATGCTGAAGCTGCTTGGCATTTCCATCTAGGCGAATCAAAGGCCGAACTTTCTGCCGGTTTAGGTTATCATTATTGGAATCGCTTTCTAGCTGGGGGGACGGGCTACCGCGAGATATACACTTTGCTGTATTTTCCCCTGGGTGCGGCCTACAACATCCAGTTCAGTCCGCAATGGAATGCTCAGTTAGAAGCTACTTACCAGGTGATGTTCTTGGGACAATTGCAGGTGATTACCTCTGAGACCGTGACGGGTGGGCAAGATACCACTTTGGATTTAGGAAATCGTCCTGGCTACTGCTTGAGAGCAAAGCTGCAATTTGAATTCAGTCCTCAAATATCGATCAGTGCTCAACCTTGGTACGAAGTTTATCAAATTGGAGAGAGCAACACAGCTCTCAATTCGACCTTTGGCTTTACTATTCGAGAACCGCCAAGTCAGACTGTTCAATCTGGTCTGACCTTGGTTGGGAGCTATACTTTTTTCTAAGTTCTAGTTTTTTGTGGTTTCAGTTTTCTCATTTTCTACCACCAACTGGTCTTGAAAGGCTTTCCATTCGCTCAAGGCAGTTTGATAATTTCCAATGGCTCGAGTGGTCTGAACTTCGGCATCGAAATACTTGTTCAGACTTTCGATCAAGATTGCTATATCCGTGCGGCCCTGGCCATAACTTCGCGACAGCTCAACCGAAGCTTTTTCCCGATAGCCCCGTTGTGTTTCAGTCGAAACCAAAATTGCATAGGAGCCTTGAATCTGTCTGAGCAGATTGTTTTTAGCATCCATCAGAAGCAGGCGTCGTTTCTGCAAATCCAAATCAGCGAGCTTCTGATTTATCCGTCGATTGATTTCAAACTCATGCTGATAATCCGAGCCGAAATTGTACTGCAAACGCAGCCCAATGTAATACCGCGGTCGAGTCCCCGAGGTGAGCTCGTTGTAAGACTCGGTTTGATTTTGATCCAACCCCTGAACTGCATAACGAGCAACCAAGCTGACATCAGGATAAGAATTCGAATGAGCTGATGTCAGCAATTCATTCGCACTTTCTAGGCGCAATTGTGATGCCTGAATCGGTCGCAAAGTTTCTACATTCACATCAGGCATTTTTTCCGGAGGCGGCGGAACTTTTTCGGGAATGACAAATTTGAACTCACTACCTGAAGGCAGATTGAGCAAAGTGATCAGTTGATCTATCGCAGCTAAATAATTGATCGAAGAAGTTTTAACTATTTGTTCTCGAGATTCGAGTTCCGCTTGAGCCTGGGACAGGTCGCCCGGGCTATTGTAACCATAGTTGGTTTTTTTCTTCACCGAGGCGACTACTTTTTGATAACGATCTCGAGAGCGCACCGATTCCTGAAAAGTTTCTTGAGCAACATAGGCTGACCAATAAGCTCGCACTGCAGTTAGGACGACATCTTGCAAATTGCTGATCTCAGCGATCTTGGAAGCTTTCAATCCGACTTCAACTGCATGCAGGTCGGCACGAGCTGAGATTCCGAAAAAATTTCGCCATAAGTTTTGCTCGAGGCTGAGCACAGCAATGTTCTGCTCATAATTTCCCAGAGCTAAAGACGTGGGAGCTAGCTCTGCCCGCTGTGAAAGTTTGTTGTACTCAAGCGACAAAGTGGTGCCTGTGGAAAAAGCTTTGGCCAGTTTGATATTGGCTGTGGTGGTCGAGTCACCGAGATAGGAAGTGTTGCTCACATTTTCAAACTTCGAGGTCTGCGTCCCAATGTCCCCGGTCAGCTGAAAGTCGTAAAGCTTGCGAATTTCGGCGAAGCTTAGACGGTTTTGCTGTTCTCTCAAGATTTCAGACTGGGTGTCGAGTCCCTGCTTCAGAGCTAAATTGGGAATTTGTGCCGGAGTGAGAGTGATGGTTGCAGCCAGGCATGAAGCGCCTGTGAAAAAAAAGGCGGGCGGTCCAAGGGTGAGTAAGATTTTCCACAAGATTTTCGACAATATTTTCATAGGCCCCTTTTTAAAAGCCACAGAGAGTGAAGTCAAATTGACATTGATCGCAAATTCAGCAAAATGGAGGCTATGAAAAACGTCGCCATTTTGACCGGTATGATTCTTTTTGCAGCTCTCACTCGATTGATTCCACATGTTCCCAATGTGACAGCGGTAACCGCAATGGCTTTGCTAGGCGGAGCTTACCTTTCTAGCCGAAGCCAAGCCGTTTTCGTCCCTTTGGCTGCTATGTGGTTGTCTGATTTGGTGCTGGGATTTCATGGCACATTGCTTTTTGTTTACTTGGCAGTTGCTCTGATTGCTCTGCTGTCGCCAAAAGGAAAGCCCACTTGGTTGAAATTAGGTCTGACCAGTTTGGGAGCTAGCACTCTGTTTTTCGTCGTCAGCAATTTGGGCGTTTGGTGGATGGATTCCTTTTACGAAAAGTCGGTGTCTGGGCTGGCCAGTTGTTACACATTTGCTTTGCCCTTTTTCGGAACTCAAGTGGTGGGCGATCTGCTTTACACTTTGGGTCTTTTTGCAGCCATCGAGTTCGTTCGTGTTTGGAAGCCGGCTGGCTTAGGACTTTTGGGCTGATTGCTTTTAGATTTTCCTTTTGCGCTTCGTTTTACAATTTTCTTTGAGATTCCTTCATTTGCCTTCATTTTGGAGTTTTTTTGAAGCTCCAAATTCATCTTGTTTACTTTTTCTTCCAGACTCTTTTCATATTGTATCAGCCTGGCTCGCAGCCCAGGATCCCTTGATCCCAAAATCCGCACAGCTAAAAGTCCGGCATTCCACCCATTGTCGATAGCAACTGTTGCCACCGGGATTCCCTTTGGCATCTGCATAATACTCAAAAGAGCGTCTAGACCTTGGAGTTTGCCAATCTGAATTGGCACGCCAATCACTGGCAAAGTGGTCAAACAAGCAAGCATTCCTGGCAAGTGAGCAGCGGCGCCTGCGCCCGCAATCAAGATTTCAAAACCTCGCTCAGATGCTGTTCGCGCGAACTGGACCATGTGATCCGGGGTCCGATGGGCCGAAACCACTTCCATATGAAACTCAACTGCAAAACTGCTCAAAGCATCCGCTGCTTGTTGCATGATGGATAGATCACTGGTGCTGCCCATTAAGATTGCAACTTTCATAAGCGAAACTTCTTTCTCTCTTGCAGTGCTTTTTTCAGCAAGGATGAAGCGGCCGAAGAAGAGCTGGAAGAAGAGCTGGAAGAAGAGCTAAGATAATTGACGTGGCCCATTTTGCGACCGACTCGATTTTCGAGCTTTCCATAAAGATGAAGCGCGCCAGTTAAATCGGCAGGAGCTTCCACAGCTTTGCTGTTTGTACCGACTAAATTTGTCATCACAAAATGCTGAGCCACGATTTGGGGAGTTCGGATCTTGTGACCTAAGCCAGCTCGAACATGCAAACTGAACTGACTTTCGCTCAAAGCATTTTGCGAATAATGACCGCTATTGTGAACTCGAGGGGCCAACTCATTGACTAAAAGTTCAGCGCCCGTATCAAACATTTCAACACCTAGAGCGCCAACATAATCCAATTTATTCATCATTTGCTTGAGGTTTTTTTCAAGCTTCGACCAAGCTTTGTGCTGGATCGGTCCAAGCACCCAATCGCACTTTCCTTTAGCTTGAAATGTCTCAACAAGTGGCAAAGAGACGAAGATTCCACCGGAACTTCGCACTAAAATAGCTGCAACTTCTCTCTGAAATGGAATCCATTTTTCAGCCAGCAGAACTTGAGGCTTCAATTTCATTCGTTCTTCTAACTGCCTAATCGCGCTCATTTTTTTAACAAAATGAATTCCATAGCCATCATAGCCCCCGAAGTTCAATTTGACGACAAACGACCCGCCTAATTTTTCCCAAGCGACAGTCAGATCTTCAGGCGTATTGATTTCCAAGAAGGGGCTTGTTGGAATCCGAAAATCTTTCAACACTTGCTTCTGAGTGACTCGTGTTTGCATTTTGCGCATCAAGCTCGGGCGAGGAAAAATCAGTTCTGGGCGAGATTTCTCGAGTTGCAGAAGGGCTTCGGTGGGAACGAACTCAGATTCAAAAGTGAGATGATCCACAGATTGAGCAAAGCTGAGGAGCTCGCTGGAATTATTCAGATTTCCCTTCGTCCATTGGCCGTTAATATGACTAATCACTTGAGCTGCTGGGTCGGTTGCTGAGCTTGAAAAGACTGAGGCTGTTAGTCCCAGATGATGGGCTTCGAGCACCATCATTCGCGCTAGCTGACCTCCACCTAGAAAGCCAATTCGGTTTTGCTTTTTCGGAATCGATGGACGAGGTTTTGAGCTAGAATTTTTTTTCACGGGAGAACACTTATCATTTTCAAAAAAGATATGCTACATCGGCACGGGTGTCCAACGACGGCAATTCGCATCAAAATTCATATTCGCTTTCAAAGTTAAAGATGGCCACGGCAGTCATTCGTCGACCTATTTTAGCGGGCAAAGTGAACTTTCCGCTTTGCTTGGCGCCGATGGTCGGGCTGACTCATGTGGCACTTCGTTTGGTGGTTCGAGATTATTTGCCGCAATCCGCTTTCACTTTGTGGCCGACGGAGATGCTCAACTCGCGGCGAATTCCCGGTGAAGATCTCAGTCAAACTCCATCGGCGCTTCGAGCTCCGCAGGAATCGGGTTTGGTTCCGCAAATTTTAGGCAACGAAGAAAAGTACATTTCAGAGAGTGTTCTGAAATTGCAAGATTGGGGTGCGGAAGGCATCGACATCAACATGGGCTGTCCCGTGCAAAAAGCTCTGAAACATAACTATGGTGTCGCTTTGATGGGCGATGCGGGTTATGCCGCCGAAGTGGTGCGCTTGACTGTGAAACATTCTTCAGTTCCGGTGTCAGTGAAATTGCGAGCGGGGACACAGGCTGATTTTGATTATCTCTACCGATTTGTCAGCGGACTTCGCGAGGCAGGTGCTTCGTGGATCTCTCTGCATCCCCGAACCGCCGAGCAAAAGCGCCGTGGTTCTGCAGATTGGGGGCAGATTCGAAAATTGCGAGGTCTGGTGGATTTCCCAATTATTGGAAATGGCGATATTCAGACCGCGGAAGATGTTTCAGAAATGATTTCGCAAACTGAGTGCGATTTGACCATGGCGGGTCGGGCGTTGGCGGCTCGCCCATGGATGCTCTGGCAAGTGGGAGAAAAATGGGCTTTCGATTTGCCTCCAGACGCCGAGCAAAAGAATTTAGGAGTGCGCGATCCTGTCTCGGGCGAGCGTCGAGCCCCTCAGACCTGCATCGAAGAGGGAGCTGAATACGGAAAATGCCTATTTCAGCTCATTCATCTTTCTCGAGAGTATTTCGGCGAAGAAGCAGCTCTGCGCAAAATTCGCTTCTACATTCGCACCACCGCAGTTTGGCTGGTCTTCGGCCAAACACTTTTCTCGCTCGCCAGCAAATCGAAAACTACCCAAGAGCTCGAAGACCTTGCGACCAAATTCTTCAGCAAAGACGTCGAAATGTCCCCCCGCACCCAACTTCGCGAGTAGGGAGAAGGGGGAGAAGGAAGAAGGTGCCTGCCCTTTTTTGCGAA
>JAYTZS010000144.1:0-1701 GCA_043741885.1 Bdellovibrio sp.
AGTGGAAAAAATAATTTTAACCCGATTATCTGAAATCTTCATGGCTTGTCGCATTTTTTCGAATAGCTGACGAGCCGGCGCTCCCCAAGCCTTGTCGGCAATGAACAAAATAGACACAGCTGCTAATTCGGACTTCAAAGGCTCCGTTTCAGCTGCGGACTGGGGCTCAGTGCTAAAGGGCCATAGGAGATCTTTGACTCCCAAAGTTTTTACTAGGTAATCCAGGTAGGCCTGATTCATTTTGTGGAGCCTAATCGGATCTGTCGTTGCGGTCTAGGATTTGGTCCAGAGTTAGCGAAATTGACTCAAGCTGACACAGGACTTTCCCTTTTTCTCGAAAAAGTGGGTGAGTTTTTTGAAGTGGCTGCAAGCACCCTTGCTCCAACTTACGGTGTGCCAGGAATGATACGGACAAGATTTTTTTCTTCATAACGTTCGGGATCTTTCTTTAATCAGTGGATATCTTGTGGATAACTCGATTTTATTGAAAAGTGACAATTCCGGAGTATGGATTTCACTAACGCACAGCTGGATATCAGCAGAGAAATCCAAGCTCCTAACCGCTTGTTACCTTCCGCTTTTTTCAAAATCAATAGTTCGGAGAAGGGGGTAGATCAGGATACAATACCTTTCGGGAGCGATAGAAAATCAGTTGATTTGAAATAACACTGGGCCTGTTTTTTAAGAAAGCGGCCACTTGTCGCCATTATTTCTACTGAAATTGTAGATCCCAAAGAGGTTAGCGAGCGTCTCATTTTATTTGAGATAAGCGGCAATAAAATTAATTTTTTTCATTCATTAGCTCAGTCTTTTCCCGAGTCAAAACCACGGCATGATTATTTATAAACTTTTATTTATGTACTGGCCCGTTTTGTTAACTAGGTACCAAGTTTGTAACTGCAGATTTATATTGACAGGTTATTTTGCTCTCTAGCTTTACCAGGAAGGAAAGCTCTTTTTGTTTTTGAAAGTTTCCCTTACCCGTCTCGAGATCGTTTGGGGGCGAAGGTGTTAATGCGCGTACAATTGGGATTTCACACTCATTTGGAAGTGCTGCAAAAACCTCAGTCGAATACCTGTGGTATAAATTCTCAATCTGGAATCAGAAAGAGGTATTTCATGGCATCGAATAAATCCAAAAAAGAACACGGAAGCTCTCTGCTTTTAGGGAAAACAAAAGGGCGTCGCGGGCTTTCAACAAAACATGCAATTCATTTGGTCTTAAAGTCAGATTTGAAAAGTGTTTTCAATCCAGGAAACCGCCGATTAGAACAACTGATTCGAAACACAGCCGAGAGATTTCACGTGCGCATCTACAGCATGGCTTTGAACTGGTCTCACATTCACTGTGTGATAAAGATCAAAGACCGAAAGAATTACAATGCCTTCATTCGCGTACTGACCTCCATTCTTGCTCTCAGAATTCGAAGATTCAAAAACTTCACAGGCAAGGTGTTCACTCTTCGGCCGTTCACCAGAATTCTCAATTGGGGCAGAGACTTCAAGAATGTTCTTGAGTACCTGATCGCCAACCAATCGGAATCTTTAGGCCTGTTGTTTCGACCGAAGAAGACGAAAGAGATTAAAAAGATTAGAAAGAAAACGTCTGGATGAAATTGGTCAGCAAAGCATGGATCTTTTAATTTGTGTGGGTATTTCGTGTAGACCCGCTTCTCGATCGAAGCGAGACTGCTCTTCATA
>JAYTZS010000145.1:0-5108 GCA_043741885.1 Bdellovibrio sp.
TCTTTTTTTCAGCTTCAGTCGCGGTGTAACAATAGAGACGAACCGAGTTTACGTTCAGAACCAATCCAACGGTCAGACATTTGCATTTGTGCAACAAAAATTGGATTTCGAAACCTACGTTTCAACACCAAAGGATGGTGAAATTCCAAAGAATGGACTATTAGCATGCGCAACTTATGAAGGCAATATGCCTCTGAAATGTTCGGATCTAACGATGGAGATCAAAAAACAAAGTGGTTACTCATTTCTCACACAACCTTGGGATCAACAGAGCTAGGCGAATGCTCTTGTAAAGAAAACGGACTTCAATAAACCAGAGCTCGGTGTTTTCTGTGAATGGGAATTCTCTATGCTAAATTAGGGACCGAATGAATTCATGAGCAGGCTGCCCCGTAGACCACAACTGATAGCATTTTGAGTGGCCTAAGCCTCCACAGTGTCAATATCATCGACACCGCAGTGTCAAAAAGTGTTCTCAACTCAGCAGTCTATTAACGTGGGTTCCGCATCTCAATTTTGTACTGGTTCCGGAATTGCATTTACCAAATTTATGAGAACTTATTTAAGGCTTCATTTTTTTACCCTAGTTGTAGGAGCGCTACTGATGTTGGGAGTTTTTAGCACCAATAGGCTTGAAGCCAAGATGTGCAGCTCCATACACGAAGAACCAGTATCAATTGCATTACGCTATGGAAAGTTGATCAACACGTTCAGACCATTTATGGCCTCTACAGCTTCACATGCTGAAAAGTCCAAAGCAGAAAAGCAAAAATCTTTAGAGATACATACGCTCCTGAAGGAGACTTTTTTTCCGATGGTGACCAAGCTCAAGTCTGCAGTCTCAAAGGTTGATGAAAATCTAATCCAGGTGCGCTTACAAAATGCAAGTAGAAAGAATCCTACACGTTCCTCTAATTTCACATTGAAAGAAATAGAGGTGGATGACCATGCATATCCTATGTTCGTGGCCCTGCCAGAGTCGGCAAAATCACTAGAAAACGCCCGGCCAGCTATCAATTACAATGTGCGCGAGGGTTACAAGAGCTATCAATTTTACGATAACAATGATTTAGAGGCAACGTCTCAATTTTTATCAGTAATGCCTTCAGCAAAAAATATTTCTAAACTTGGACTTCTGCACGAGCAGTTTGGTTTGATCGTAACAGCACAGGGAGAGTATGGTCTAAAGTTTTCGAAAGACCTAATACGAACCACGGAAATTTTAACTGAAATATTGACTACGGATCCTAAAATTTTAAAATTTTCAGCTGACGCATTTGAAGAAAACTTTCAGCTAATTACGAATGAAACGGGGCGCGGTAGAGCTTTACGTAACGAAGCCGGTATTGGCTCATTGGTCCCAGTCAGTGCGTTTGTCGAAGGAATTCTTAGTTTTCATCAATTGGTTAACACTTTATTGGCAAAGAAGATTCAAGGTTTGGATTCGGGTGAAAAAGCTCTTCATGATCTGATTTTTAATGGGGCTGATCAGAAACTCGGGCTCATCGCCGAGGCCACTTCAAGATTTCCAATTGGGGTTATCGGCCCTATGGCGCACGCTGGTTTGCATTTCAAAAAAGCATTAGAGCTAAATTCAGATGGCCGCTTACAATTGTCCGCCGAAATAAAATCTGCACTGCGAGAATTTGCGGTCAAAAAGGGCCTGAAAAAAAGCCGCTGTCCTATGGCAAGCCTTTGGAATAAAATTAGACCTGGGACTTCTGCTCTGACGGAAGCCCCGGAAAAAGCGGGCCTGCAAGAGCTTGCCGAAATCTATTGGAATGTGTTTGCAATGGTCAGCAAGTTTGATCATGACTAAGGCTGCAGCATCACGATCGAGTCCCATCAATACCTAACACCCAGGCTGCCTCCCAAGGCGAAGGAAGGCGTATCGGTGCACTTCTGTGATCGCGCTCTAGAGAAGCTTTCCCAGCTAAGTTAACCTAATCTTAGAATCCGACTCATTATTGTTAAAAACGCCAGTATAAAATTGAAGCTAGCTTGATTTAAAACGAGGAAATTCTCAATTTGAGTTATTCAGCCATGACGTGAAAAAGCCGATAGTTGAATTGGATTTAGTTTAATCGATTTTGCTTTGAAAGGCTGGAAGCAGATGACCCCCCCCCCTCCCTCTAAATGAAAAGTCGCGACTGAAAGCACTTCATGAATTTGAAATTTTAGATACTTTGCCAGAGATTTCATTCGACGAAATCACAAAACTGGCCGCTCAAATTACCGGCTGCCCATTTTCTCTGATCACCTTTGTTGACCAGGATCGGCAGTGGTTTAAATCTGCCTATAAATTAGCCGCCAAGCAAACGCCCCGCGAAGGAGGATTTTGCGCACACGCCATTTTGCAATCCGAAGTGATGATGGTTGAAGATGCTTCGATGGATGAGCGTTTCAAAGCACACCCATTTGTACTAGGCGCTCCTCATATCAAGTTCTACTGTGCTGCTCCGATCGTTGTTGGAGATGATTTTAATATCGGAGTGATCTGTGTGATTGATGCAAAACCTCGATCTCTGGATCCGGGGCAGGTTGAGGCCCTGAAAAGTCTATCGCTTGTGATCAGTCATTTACTTGAGGGGCGGAAAGTTCAATCTGCAATTTGTGAACTCAACAGAGCCAAAATCGAGGCCACCAAAAACAGAGCCCGGATTTCTCAGATGGCGGTGCTCAGTGAAATGGCCGGGACCTTAGCTCATGAAATCAACACTCCTCTCACAGTTATCGGACTGTCTGCCAATCTCCTTGAGCGGGCCTTATACAACCATGGTTTGATTGCTCTGGCGGGGTCGCACTTGAAAAAAATTGAGAATGCGACCAATCGTATTCAAAAAATCATTCAGGGAATGAGGACTTATTCAAGGGATGCGACAACTGATTTGCCGGTCCTGGTTCCATTGGTGGACATTCTGAATGACACTATGCAATTTTGCTACGATCGTTTTCAAAACAATGAAATTCAGTTCCACATCGAAAATTTTGATCCAGATCTTCTATTGGACTGTCGACCGGTGGAAATCTCGCAAGTGCTTTTGAATCTTTTAAATAATTCCATCGATGCCATTAGCGAACTTCCTGAGAGGTGGGTTCGTCTCTCAGTGGTTGATTCTGCAACCTCAATAAAAATAATTATTACTGATTCTGGCCGAGGTATTTCAGACGACTTAAAGGAGCAGATTTTTCAACCCTTCTTCACAACCAAGAAAGTCAACCAAGGAACCGGTTTAGGTCTTGGCATCTCTCGAGGTCTGATTGAAGATCATCGAGGTCAACTGAACATAAACGAAGCTTCGGATCACACAAGTTTCATTATTGATATGCCAAAGCCGAAAAAGAAGGCTAGCTAAGTTTGCTGGAATGACCGGCACTCATGCGTTTTTCGGGCTGGTCCTCAATCCTTACGAGAAAAGTAGTCCCGGCTCCCTCACCTGTATTTTTTATCAGATTGTCGCCGCTCATTTCTCGGACAAGTCTTCTAGACAACGGAAGCCCAACACCTGTGCCGCCAAATCTGCGAGTTATTGAGCCGTCTGCTCGAACAAACATCGCAAAGACTTTTTGTGATTCACAAATTTCAATTTGCCCACAGCGTGTAACGGCATGGATTCTGCTCTCAGTATTTCTGTATTGATTATATGGAGCTAGAGATTATTTACTGGAGGATTGAGTGTCTAACTATTTAACTGGTTCTGTAATTTTTGTTTTCCTAGCATTGTTGGCTTCATCTTGCTCGAAGACGCCTGCAGATAACATCAGTACAGACGGAATTCTTCCGGCCCCCTTAAGAATATCCAATGATCTTTCTCAGTGCCCTGATATCGCCGGTACATATCCTAGTTCTGCTTTGCGGATTTCAACCGAAGCATTTTGATCAAAAGGGTAGCCCGGATTCGTGTATCTACTCACTAATTTCTCCTGCGTCTGTGCAGACGCGCTCCTATCAAACATCCAATTACTAAAATAAAGCCTTTCGTTTTATCTCCTTTTTGTTAATTTCTTAGGACTGATATACAGCCTTTCTTTTCCTGCCTTTATTGCAAAGTTAGCAAGTTGACTTTGCGATAAACGCAATTCAAATCAGCGACCCGTAATCAGCGGTTCAAAAGTAATCGGCAGAACTTCACACCAATAAATGAGTGTTTCCGCGCCGAGGTAATCAAAGATAAATTCATAGGTGTATTGAATGCGTTCCTTCTGCTTCTCTAAAGATAGGGTTTCGCTTCGTTTGGTTCGCGGCACATGATGCACGAAAGTTCCGCAAAAACGATTGCAAAAGTCGGCATAATCATGCGTGAAAAGAATGAACGTGTGCCACATGAGATCGACGGGTAGCAGTTCATCAAACAAAGTTAGCGGGAGTCTTGATCCCTCTAGGCTCTGCAGACCGCACAACCAGAGCCACTTTTTTGTTTCCTCAAAAATAGCCTGGCTCTGGAGGACGGAATATCCGAATTCCTCGGCGTACCTTTCGACGACATCGTCATTCTGATAGCCGAGGGCTTCTTCTAGCCAAGGATGTGTCTCTGATCGAAGGTTAGAAATGGCATCTGCCACAACATCGCCCCTCGGTGCTTGGTCCTTTTGCCATAAGACGCGCAATCAGCTGCGCCTTTGTTTCCTTGTTTTTTTGTTTGTTTTCTTCTTTGGCTTCTACTTTGATCGATTGATTTAGCATAACTTTCTTCCTTTCGATGGGTTTGAACGTGAGCAAAGAATTAGCCTCCAAACGACATGAAGTAAAATTAAGTGATTTAATGGCTTGATCAATTTATCTAATGGATATTGATTCGCACATCAATTTTATTCTAAATGTGGGGGCCCAGAACGGGCGGTGGCTAAGAGAAGTCAAGGTAAGTTCAACTCCGTTTATTTTTGAAAACGGTGAGTTCGCTATCGGGGTCGCTGACAAATCAATGACGGCAGTGAAAGAATTGCGTTGATCAGAAACCTTTCAGAAGATCATCTCGAGGCCGCATGCGTACGGTTCTTTGCGTAACTGGCAAAAGGATATAGTGCTTAGACCGTTCTATATTTTTTATTTAATAGCTTCAAATTCAGCCCACTCTCGATATTTCAGAGCAAGTATCAGAACTCATTCG
>JAYTZS010000146.1:0-5105 GCA_043741885.1 Bdellovibrio sp.
CGCTTGCGAAATTTCACGGGCTAACAAATCCAAGGCGAACTCCAAATCAGCCTGGGAATGTTCAGACACCCAATAGGGATGCAGGCCAAAGCAAAGTAATATTTCTGGGTGTCTGGACTTGAGAGAGCTTTGCCGAATCCAATCTTCGGGGCCCACTCCGCCCTGGAGAAATTGCTGAATGCCACGCGCTTTCGCTTGCGCAATCATGGCCTCGACAGAAGTCGCAAGTCTTGGATCAGAAAGATGGCTGTGGCTATCGACAAAGTGTTTTATCATGAGAATCTCGACTTGTCTGTTGTAGCAGCCGCGCCGAGAAGAAGTCGAAGCTTTTTGTCTAAGAAGCTGTTTCAGATTCAAAACTGCAAGGAGGAGAGCGTACGCCTGTACGCCGACGACGCGGCAACGCTATCAGTTTTGAATCTGAAACAGCCTCTAACTTTCAGAAAGCCTTCAAAGAGGAGTCAAGGATGAAGAAAGAAACAGTGAAAGACCAAGTTTGGCTGGGATTTGATATCAAGGTAGAAGCCGGACCGGTTCTCCGCCCTCGAAAAATTCATTTTTGGAATGAAGCTGATTTCAAAAAAGCACAGCCCGAAGCGCCATTTCATTATTTTTCAGATGCTCTGGTCGGTCTTTCATTGGTGCATTTGAATCCGCATTTGAAAAATCCATTTGCAGCTCCAAAAATGAACTTCCCATTTGTGCACGAAGCATGGCGAGCCCTTGAACCACATCTTGAACTTTTCGAGCGCTCTCAATCTCGAGTCTCTGATCTCAGACAGTCTTTGACGTCCTCACCTGCCGCAGTGATTGAATACTTCGAGAGAAACTTCACCGAAACCGTTGATTCTTCCATTCACTCTTGGGGAGTCGATTTAACTCATATGTGTCACTTGGTAGAAGCCATTGATTATATGGAAAACAAGTTAGATTCTCCATTGTTGTATAATTTTAAAATGAAACTTTCCAAGCCGGTGCTCGAAAAACTTCACTATTTGCATTCACTTTTGTTTAATTTGCGCTCGCTGGTGGCTTTGGATTACAACGCTCACACTCAAGATGCAGCTCATGAAGCTTGCAAAGTGGACTCTATAACCGATTATTTAGCCAAGGCTGAATATGTGGCCAATGATGCACTTTTGTATCATCAATTTCGAAAACAAAAGGACCAGATCAAGCCGCAAGCTTATGCTCTTTTAGAAAAATCCTTTCAAACATTGTCTCACAACGGCACTTGTTTGATTGAATCTTTGCCAAAAGCTTTCATGCAGACGATGCGAAAAGAAGACCTCGAAGAGAGCCTTTATTTGGTGCAAATGGACTGGCTTTTAGGCACTGAAGCGGGCCTCTTGTTTCGAATTCGAGAAGAGCTTTACGGCTTAATTGAAGGCTACGAGAAGGTATTTTGGCCTGAAACCGATGGACGCAAAGTTCATCTGCAACAAAGTCATCTTTCAATCAGCTGCATGTTGGACTTGGATCATTTGTATCCGAGCAAACAGGTCGCTTGAGCTTAGAAAAAGACCGCGTCGGTTCGATTCAGTACAGAGCTGTTCAGTTCAGTTCAGAGCTGATCTGCTATTTCAATGCTCCACTTTCGATTCAAACTAAGTTTTTGGCACCGTTGTTTTGTAGTGGTGCCAGATTTTTTTACCAAGAAAATAAATCAAAGCCGCTCCTAAGGCGATAGCAACATACACTTTAAATTTGTACAGAGCTTCTAAAATGGGCTCGCCAAAATGACTGATCAAAAGAATCTGAGTTGGCACACTGATCAACACAGCAATCGAATCAACCAAGAGAAACATTCCGGCCGAGAAGTGACTCATCCCTAAAAAGACATGCGCCGGAAAACGGATCCCTGGAGTAAAGCGGAAAATAAACGCAGCCGAGACCCCGTATTTATGAGCAAAGTGGCGGATTTTTGTCATAATCGAGCTTTCAAAAAAGCCCTTGAACCGTTGCATTCGAGTCAGTTTACGCCCGAAAGTTCGGCCGATCCAGAAAACGAGATTGTCAGAAAAAATAACAGCTGCTGACACCACGATGGCGGCATGATAGCCATTGACCACCGGAGCATCGGTGTATGGCGGCGGGAAAAGCGCCGGGTTCGCACCCATGTAAGCTAAAACTCCTACTGAAATGATTTGCAGCTCCTCGGGAATGGGAAATCCAAAGCCGCTGGCGACCGACATAAAAAAAACGCCAATATAAACCATGACCGGTTGATAGGCGTAACCAGAAAGCCATTGAAAAACTTGGTCGTGGGAAAAATGCATTGCTCAAACGGTACCAGCTTTTTTAGCAATTGCAGACCTTCATCGCTGCGTGCTAACGATTTCCGAATGAATCTGGACTCTTTGCGCGGAAAAAAGTATGGCGTCGAACATCTTCTAGCTGAACAAAGTGGCAGTTTGCATTCGATTCTCCACGAGCAGCTTTCGCTGACACCCGAGCGGATTGCATTTTTGCAACACTTGGGAGCGGTCTACTGCAAAAATCAACGCTGCCTGGAAAATGTGCAAGTCGAAGCTGGAACTTATTTGCGAGTCCACCAAGAACCTCGTCGCTTTCCGATTGAGCAACTGAAATGGCCTGAAGCCTTGGTTTTTGAAAATCCGAGTCTGCTGGTCGTGCACAAACCCTGCGGACTTCCGGTGCACTCCACGGTGGATAATATTCAAGAAAATTTATGTGCTTTGTTGAAGAGCAAAACAGCAGGTGAAGTCCATGTGACTCATCGATTGGATGTGGCGACAGAAGGTCTTTTGGTTCTTGCGAAGACAAAAAAAGCGCAGTCAGAGTTTAATATTCTGCTGATGAAGAATCAAGTTAGAAAGATTTATCGAGCCAAGGTTCATGGGGTTGACGTGCCACTTGGTAAAATGACTCATTGGATGGAGCCCAGTCCCCGCGCACCTAAAAAAGTTTCAAGTGAAAACCAAGCCTCCTGGATTCGCTGTGAACTGAATGTGCTCAGCCATAAAAAATTATCTGAAAATAACAGTGAAATTTACAGTGAAATTCAAATTGAATTGCTCACAGGGAGAACTCATCAGATTCGCAGTCAGCTCTCGGCTTCTGGCTTTCCAATTGTTGGCGATATCAGTTACGGGTCTTCAATTCAGTTGGCAAAGTTCGAGAAAATCTGTTTGCAGGCCTGTGAGCTCAGTTTTCCGTTGAGCCTTCAGCCAGGCGACCTAGACGTTGGTACCTTTGAGATCGCCATTAGTGAATGGAACTCAAGTTTCATATAGACTGAAGTCTAGTGGAGTCTTTCGAGAACTTTCTCATAAACACTTGAGTGTGTTGTAATGAAAGAAGTGTTCTCAAGGACTTAAGGAGCAGGCTCCATGCGAAATATGAAGCGTTTACGTTTTCAGATGCCATCTCAATCTATAACTCACCGATCTCAAAGTGTTGGCGGCTGGCTGCTTTTGATTCTGTTGGTTTCACTTTCTTGTAACAAAGTGAATTTCAGCAGTCGCAGAACGGACGGCGATGCTGGGACTGCAGCAGTACCCGGAGCCAGAGGATCCATTCAGTGCAATGTTGCGCTCAATGATTCGGCTCAAAGTGTTGCCATCGTGTTGCCTGGAACAAATCCAAAAGTCACCGCTCAGTGCACCCCGGCTGCAGTGACTTATGATTGGAGTGTGAGCAAAAATGGAACTCCAGTGACGGTGACAGGATTGCAAGGTCCCGAATCAGCAAATCCGGATTTCACCTCTCTCGGAGTGGGAGTCTACAAAATAATCTTAAAGGCTTCGGCGCAAGATTATGCTGATTACACCAATTCAGGTTCGCCACTGACAGTTACAATTACCAGTTTGGGAAGTCTGCCAAACGTCATGTGTGATCCGAAACTCAACGGCACCGCAACGACTTTGGTTGTCGGCAATGGCAGTTCCAATCTGACGGTTGCTAGCAACTGTGTCCCTGCCGATGCTGGCTGCAGCTGGGCCGTGACGAGAGCTGGAGCATCCGTGATGATTCCAGGACTGAGCAGTTGCACATCGACTCCCGATTTTTCAGCTCAGGCTGCAGGAACGTATTTGATTTATCTGACTGCAACTCACACGGGTTACAACACGTACACTTCGCCTTCCCCTCTGACCGTGCAAATCAATCGGACCAACACTCGAACTGTGACAACAGCAAAACTTGTGACCACTCAAGACAATCAGCTGGATGTCCAATTGATCGTGGATGATTCAAAGTCGATGCTTTCAGATAACTTGAAATTGGCTTCTCGACTGCAAGGTTTCGTCAATGATCTGCAAACTGCTGGGTTCGATTGGCAAATGTGCGCAACCGTGACCAATGCTCAACAGCTGACGTCGGCAGATCCGATTTTGTATTGGGGAGCTTCACGGAATTGGGTTGGAGTCAGTGGGGCGAGGCCTTACATTCTCACTCCGGCTTCGCCAAACAGTTATCAAATCTTTCAAGACACGATCAATCAAATCGGTGCTGGATGGGCTGGGACAGATGACGAGCGCGGAATCAAAGCAGCTTGGTGGCAGCTTTGGAATGGCGATGTTCGATATTCTGATGCTTCCGGATGTTTTCGAAAAGACGCAGGCCTCGCGACCATTATCATCTCGGATGAAGACGAACGCTCAGTTGGTGGAGATCAAAGCCAAGAATATTATCCTGGCGAATTCAAACCGCTCGAGTCCGATGACACGGCTCAATCTTATATCAACTTGGTGAAAGATATTTTCGGTCCAACAAAACGATTCGCTGTGAATTCGATCATCGTTCGACCTGGAGATGTGGCCTGCATGGCAAATCAAGACGCGGATGGGTCCAAATCTCACTACGGTACGAAATACAATGAACTGTCGCAGCTGACTGGTGGAACTGTCGGCAGCATTTGTGAATCCGATTATTCGGGCCAGCTCAAATATTTCAAAGATCAAATTGTTCGAGTGCTCGGATCTTTGCCTCTGGAGTGCGCTCCAGTCAATGGCAAGGTCACTGTGATAATTGATCCTGCTTTCAATACGACCACTCGAGTGGAAGGCAGCACTTTGTACTTTGATCCCAAAGTTCCAGCTGGTTCAAACATCAAAGCGACTTATCAGTGTCCAATGTAGTGT
>JAYTZS010000147.1:0-5094 GCA_043741885.1 Bdellovibrio sp.
CAGAGTTTTTTTCAGTACTTTTCAGGGATTACCTACGTTGAATTTTCCACCTTTAAACGTAATTTCTCCATTCGAAGGGTCGCCTTCAAAGGTTACAGATTGATTCAAGAGTGGACTCTGTTCAACAATGAGTTGTACCCAAGATGCGGCGAAACCAGGCACAGCTTCTGGAATTTTGTGTTCTGAATTTTTAACGATGATTTTTGAAGCTCGAGATTGAACGACAGATAAATTCCAGAATTTTTCCAGATCATCACGCGGAATGTATTGATCTTTTCCCGCGATCATTAAGTGAAAAGAGTGAGGTGGTAATAGCAAGTACGATGATGAGCTTAGGAAATGACGAATTCCCTGAGCCATGCGAAAAACAGCTTCTAGTTTGTAAGGGTTGTCCAAAACCGTCGGCTCTGCAGAAGGATATGTCGTATAAACAATTTGCTTTAGAAAATAATCGTAAAGATCATCATCTGAATACACATTCCAAGGCTGCATTTGTCGAGTGTACCAAACTTGCGATTTGATCCACTGATCTTGGGCAGCAATAGGCTCAGTAAAAGGAGACATTGCGATCAAGTTGCCAATATCTTCTTTGTACTTTTCTGCATAAGCGAAAGCCAAGCCACCGCCGTAGGAGAGACCAACCAAATTATAAGGCTTTGGAATGGCAGTTTTTGCTAAAAGAAGACTGAGGTCCTTGGCTTGATCTTCGATTTTGATTTGATTTAAAACGGGCGCATATTTCAGCAGAGTTTGACCCATTCCCATAGGGTCATACCGGAACACACCAATTCCTTTTTTAATCAAAGCTTGAGTAAACTTTTCCCAATCAACAGTCGAGTAGGTCAATCCATTTAAAAGAACTATTGTGGGTTTTCCTATTTTCGCATAATTCCAGTCCACGAAAAGCTCACGGTCTGCTGAGATTTTGACGAAGCCTTTGAAATGGGTAGACGAATCTACTTTCATATCTCCGCTGGCCAAAGCCGTTCCGCTAAAGACCACAATTGAAACGACACTTAAAACTTTCGCTAGCAAACTTTTCATCGAAATCCCCCTTTGAAATCATAAACTTTTAAAATAAAAAAGATTAAAGAACAATTCCGCCATCAACGCTGATGGTTGTCGCATTGATGTACGAAGCTTGCTCACTGGCTAAAAACAAACAGGCATTGGCAATATCAGATGTTTCGCCCATCCGAGCGACAGGCACCTTAGCAACCATTCCTTCAATCACTTCAGCAGGCATCGCTTTTGTCATTGCGGTCGAAATAAAACCGGGGGCAACCGCATTCACAGTCCAACCTTTTCGTCCCAGTTCTTTTCCTAAGGTTTTAGTCATTCCAATAACTCCAGCTTTGGCAGCTGCATAGTTTGTTTGACCGAAGTTTCCGTACAATCCCACAACACTTGAAATATTGATGATTCGCTTATTTTTCGATGTTATATTGAATTTTTCAAAAAGAGATTTGGTCACATTAAACAGACCAGTTAGATTTGTTGAAATCACAGCATCCCAATCTTCATGGCCCATTTTGGCGAAAGATTTGTCTCGGGTGATGCCAGCATTGTTGATCAAGATGTCAACTGCCCAAGGCAAACTTTGCACAGCTTGCGAGCAAGAGTCTTTTGATGTGACATCAACTTTGGCGAAATGAACTTGATCTTTGAATGAGGACAACTCGGATTCTGCGACGGCCAGTGCTTGTTCACTGTAGTCCCAGATAGAAACCTGAGCTCCAGCTTGCAAAAATTGATGTACTATTTGCAATCCAATACCTTGCGCACCACCAGTGATCACTGCGTTTTTATTTTTAAAATCAAAGTTGAGGTTGGCCATTCATTCTCCATTTTAATGTCGAAAGCGAATCGATTCAAATTTACGAACAACTGGCCACTTCTATTCCATAGTGCAATTGCGTAAGTCAAAATGATTCCTTAGGTTTCTCGCAGTGACTAGAGCAACTACTCCATAAGTTTTTATTGCAAGATTCTGGAAATTTGGCCAAATACCCAACGATTCAAGGAGTTAGCATGAGAAAAGCAACTATCGCTGGAACTGGAATGTATGTTCCCGAAAAAGTAGTGAAGAATGAGTTCTTTAATAAACTCTACAATAAGGACATTGATACATTTTTACGTGAACAGCGTAATATTTTTGAACGTCATTTTATGGCCGAAGATCAGGCAACTTCGGACCTGATTGTTCCGGCAGCTTTAGAGGCCATTAAAAATGCTGGCATCTCAGTTAGAGACATCGATCTAATTGTGGTCGCAACTGATACTCCTGATTATATGTCTCCTTCAACGGCCGCCGTCGTGCAATTTAAGTTAAAAGCTACAAACGCTGGAACATTTGATATCAATTCAGCTTGTGCTGGCTTTGTTACGGCAGTCGATCTTGCCTCGAAATACATTGTCGCCGACCCTAAATACAAGAATATTTTGGTCGTAGCTGCTTATGGGATGAGTAAATATCTGAATTATGATGATTTCCGAATTGCCACTTTGTTCGCTGATGGAGCCAGTGCTGCCATTGTCCAGCCGTCGAAAGATGATACGGGAGTGCTCGATGCTGAATTGTACACAGATGGCCAATATCATGATTATATGGGCGTCTACGGCGGTGGGACCCATATGCCGATCACACATCAGGTAGTAGAAAACAAAGGGCATCTCCTTAATTTTGCGAAAAAAATTCCGATTGAAACCAATGCAACTCATTGGCCGCGCTTGACCCACATCATTCTGGACCGAATTCATCGAAAACCTGAGGAAATTCAGCATTTCTTTTTGACTCAGATTAATATTAATAGCATCAACGAAGCTCTCGACAATTTGAAATTGCCGCGAAGTTTGTCGCACAATGTGATGGACCGCTTTGGTTATACGGGTTCGGCCGCTGTTGGAATGTGCATTGCAGACGCAGCCAGACAGCATAAATTGAAAAAAGGCGACTTGATTTTTATGCTCGGATCAGGTGGCGGCCTATCAATGGCCGCTCTGGCTATGGAATGGTCTTACGACACTTGATTTGAAAAAAGACTTGAAAAAAATTTGAGTTAAGAACTCGATTAAGAATTAACTAAGACAAAGTAAATTGGAAATAAGAATGAAGTGCGATCGGGACCTTATTGAATTGGATTGGCTGAAAAAATGGGATCAGTACTCGCCTGAAGCTATTGCTATTCAAGACGGAGATACGGATCGCAAATTCAATTACCGAGAGTTTTTTCGAGCGGCCCAAAGAGGGGCGGCTTTTCTGGCAGAAAAATTTCAAGTTCGCAGTGGTGATCGAGTTGCTGTTTTGTCGACCAACGAACTGGAATATGTCTTTTTGTTTTTCGCTCTACAAAGACTGGGTGCAACGCTGGTTCCTATAAATTTCAGACTGACCTTGCGTGAAATTGATCACATCGTTTCTGACTGCGAACCGCGGTTAGTTGTTTACCAGCAAGAGTATAGCGAACTGGTTCATCACCTGGCTTTCCAAACTGAAAAAAGTCTGCTCTCCGAAATTGATTTCAATTTTTCAGGGCAACAAGCAGATTTCAAATCACAGCCAGCTACGGCAGCCATGATCATATACACTTCTGGTACGACGGGGGCGCCAAAAGGTGCCATCATTTCTCATGAGATGATATTTTGGAATTCGGTCAATACGACTTGGAGACTAAATCTGTCTCAGGATGATTGCACCGTGATTTTTTTACCGTTCTTTCATACTGGCGGCTGGAATGTTTTGACAACCCCGTTTTTGCATCGAGGAGCTAAGGTTGTTTTCCTAAAAAAGTTTGATGGGGAGCAAATTTTAGAGCTCAGCGAAAAAGAAAAAGCGACGTTGTTATTCGGCGTCCCGACAACGATGGATATGATGGCGCGCTCCCCTGGTTTTGAGAAAAGAAACCTCTCAAAAATTCGCTATGCGATTGTGGGTGGTGAACCCATGCCTCTTGAACTGATCCGAAGTTGGCACCGCAAAGGGATTTCAATTCGGCAGGGTTACGGATTAACAGAGTTTGGACCTAACGTATTTTCGCTCAATGAACAGGATTCACTTCGTAAGATAGGCTCGATTGGCTTCGCCAACTTTTATGTTTCTGCCAAAATTGTCGGTGAGCAGGGTCAGGAGTTAGGAGCTGGAGAGATCGGCGAGCTGTGGCTCAAGGGCCCAATGTGCATGTCCGGCTATTGGAAAAACCCAAAGGCGACGGCTGAAACAATCACTGACGGTTGGCTGCATACAGGTGACCTCGTAAGAAGAGACGAGGAGGGTTATTTCTATGTGGTCGGGCGAAAGAAAGACATGTTCAAAAGCGGTGGTGAGAATGTCTATCCTGCTGAGCTAGAAAAGGTGATCCGGGCTTATCCTGGAATTCGTGAGGTGGCGGTGATTGGAGTTCCTGACGCCAAATGGGGTGAAGTAGGCAAAGCTTTTTTATCAGTTGAGCCCGACATGGCTTTTGATTCGGCCGAACTCAATCAATATTGCTTACAAAACTTAGGTAAATTCAAAGTTCCCAAATACTTTCAGGTCCTGGCTGAGCTGCCAAAGGGAGACAGTGGCAAAATCCTGAAACGCAAGCTGGTTGAGAGCGAAACGTCTCAAAATAAGACGGTTTTTTAAAGGCCCTTGTGTCTTGAGCTGAGACAAGTGAAAATAAAAATCATCATGTCAAAGCTCCCGGTCGTATTTTTTATCTCTCTTTTATTTCTGCTTGGTTGCACAACCGACATGAAAAAACAATTTGGTCTGGTCAAGGTTGGAATGGAAAAAAATGATGTTCTCGGTCTGATGGATTCGCCGCAACGAACACAGAGGTGGCATGGCATGGATCGGTGGACATATATTTACTATGCCGACGAACTTCGAGAAGAAAAAGAAGTGCACTTTCTGAATGGATCCGCAAAATATGTTGGTGATACTTTTAAACCGGAACTGTCAGCTGAAGAGCATGACCATGGAAATGAAATTGCAAATGCAGAAGTTGAGAAAACTCTAAAAACTCGTCGGGATCAGATTCAAAAATCTCTTTCCAATCAGCTTGATCCGAAATCGACTGTTCATTCTTTTGTTCCGCAATTCACACCAGTTCA
>JAYTZS010000148.1:0-1683 GCA_043741885.1 Bdellovibrio sp.
GACACGACAACTTTCCTGAAACAGGGGGATGATCGTACCAGCAGGTACGGGACATTCAAAAAAGCCTTGGCCGGAGATCGAAGACGTTGTCACACTTACCCAACACGCTTTGAAATTTTAAGGTGAATGACTACACCCAGAATAAGATATAGCAACGCGCAGAACAGCCCGGACTCTCCGGCTAAGTAAGGCGCTAGAGGACCAGGATTAAAGAAAGCAGGCGCAACTCCTAGGACCCACATATTATGACTTGCGTGTGCAAGGGCCGCAGGAAAAGAAGATTTCGAAGTGTCCCGTAGCCATCCCATAAAAAAGCTCAGTGTAGTTACCGCAATAGTGAAGAAAATCACATTGAGCCAAGGCTTGTCTGACGTTGCGTAGTCGCCGAAAATAATCAGCGGCCAATGCCAGATGCTCCAAATAATACCGGTTAGTAGATATCGGGCACTGTTTTTTAATGTCATCAATTTGGAATGGAGAAATCCTCGCCATCCGATTTCTTCGCCCAGTCCGCTCAATGTCGCGAGCAGCATTCCTACTGTAGGAGCCAAAATCAGTGCTGCAAATAAAGCTGCGCTCAAACTTCCTTTTTTCTCAATCAGCTTTTGACTTACCTGAAACTCGGCCTGGTTGAATAAAACTAAAAGACCAACGATGAGAGCTGCTGCAAGTGCAGGAATGAAATACGCCAAAAGTAACGATCTGACAGTTGGGATTTTGATCGCAAGTGCTTTGATGTTTCTATCAAAAAACAGCGAGCAGATAATACCGACGAGCCCTGGAGTCCACATCAGAGCGAAGGCGCGGAGTGGGTTCTGGATTCCATCGCCTTTGACGATGAAATACTGTTCAGTCCAAGAAATTAAAAAAGTAACTGCGACGAACACAGCCGCTTGTTTCAAGGAATTTTTCGTTTCCACAGTTTCAATTACATTCATAAACCCACCCACCTAATCCATGAGCCATGACCATGGCATTCAGCAAGTTTTTGAACCTGATCCTTCAGTCCTGAATCGTAGCGCTCAACGGACAATTCTGGATTTTTGGTTCCAATCCACTCCAAGCTGATTCGCCAAATTGTTCGACTCTTGGAAAGATCCATCAGCACTGATTCAAACTCTTTTCGATCAGCTTCTGAAAACTGATTCAAAACAAAACTGTGCATCACGCAAATCATGTGATTCGCCGGAACCTCGGCAATGACTTCCGCCAGAACTTGGTTCGCACTTCCTTTTTTGAAAGTGATAGGTGTTTTTTCTAAAAGCTGAAGAGCTGATTTAACTCTTTCGAATCTTTCGATCTGATCGGGCCAAATTAGAGACAGGTTCCACTGGCGTTCGTCATGATCCAAAAGGTTAACAGGATTCAGATCAATTCCGATTCGATTCACAATTTGCAAATCGTTAAAACTTGGAATTTTCTCTCCTTGAGATTCACACTGAAGTTGAAGTGGCGAACCCGCCGGTCCGACGGACATCCCATCAGAATATTGAATGTGAGATTTATCCATCAATAGATTTAAACCGCCTGATGATCCGACATCAACTAAGGCGACCGGCGAATTGGCTGACTTTTTAGAAATAAGACTCAGTGCTGGAAGCAACAAAGCGCATCGTTGCACTTCATTTGTTTGCACCAACTTTGTCTTTAAAAGAATTTGGATTTCAGATTCAAACGTTTTGC
>JAYTZS010000149.1:0-1668 GCA_043741885.1 Bdellovibrio sp.
AAAAAGGTTGGGGCGACATCATTGAGTTTTATGTCGAAGAAGGCATTTCCGCTGGAACTACGAATCGGCCCATGCATCAAAAGATCACGTCTGATGTGCGCAAAGGTAAAATCAATTTAATTTTGGTTAGCGATTTAACGAGGCTTTCTAGAAACCTTTTAGATTTTTGTACATTGATCAATGAACTTGAAGCGAATAAAGCCAGCTATTTGTCTATGAAAGAACAGTTTGATACGAGCACCCCGATTGGTCGCATGATGGTTTATATTATTATCGCCTTGGGTCAGTTCGAAAGAGAGCAAACTTCTGAAAGAGTCGCGGTCAATTGTCATTCAAGAGCTATGCGCGGTCTATTAAACGGTGGCTCGGCCCCGCTTGGATACGACAAGCATCCAGAAAAGCCAGGCTTACTTATTGTTAATAAAGAAGAAGCTGACATCGTGAAAACAATTTTTGATACGTTCTTAAAAAAGGGTTCGCGATCTAAAGCCATCGAAGCTCTGCACGAAATGGGTATCACTCCGAAGAGAACTTCTAAGAAGGCACTTTCTCGTGCCGCCGCCAGTTGGACGGTTCAAAGTTTAGGAACACTTCTAGAGCAGCCTGCTTATGTTGGACTTCGTGAAGTGAATAAAGTGTACAAAGATGAAGACCCATCATATTTGAAACCTTGGCAAAGATATCAAATGGTAAAGGCTGCGTGGCCCGCAATTTTAGAAGAACAAATCTATTTTGATGCGCAAAAACTTCTGGAAGAAGCCAGCGATAAAGAGCGTACACGCCTTAGCAAAGGCGAAAAGCGCGCTTTCGTGTTGTCGGGTTTAACAACTTGTGGCGAGACTGGCTTACCGATGGTCGGACAGTCGGCACACAGTTCAAACGGAACTCTTCACCGCTATTACCATTATGTTCGTAGACCTAAAAATCTAGAAAAAATTCGTCCGCGCCTAAATGCTGATGAGCTTGAAGAGAAAGTTTTAAATGAACTTAAGACTGCGCTTGCAGATGCAAACTATTTTGTTGATCTCGAACACACATTGAAAACACAGTCAGATTCTAAAAATAAAAGCTGTGAATCTGATTATCATCGGGCTCAGAAAGAATTGAATGATGTGAATAGCCAGTTCAATGGCTTGCTGATGAATCAAGGTAAAATGCAATTAACAGATTTAGCCCTGAAGATGACTTCTGAGGAACTGAACCGTCTTGCGAAGAAAAAAATGGATCTTGAGAAACATATCAAAGGTTTGGATTATCAACCTCAAGGCATTGAGGTGTTTAGGGAGCAGTCTCTTTTCGTTGAAAATCAGATTAGAAATCTGATGCAGGGCTGGGAAAAGGCGACGCCAGCCACTAAGAAAAGGCTGCTAAGAAGAACCATAAAGGCGATTACAATCACGCGCGGCGAGATTCTAATCACGTTCTGGCTGAATGCTGAAGAAAGCCGAGGCGGCTTTATCGAAGGATCTGAAATCGGGTCTGACGGGTCAGAAAATATCGTAAGCCTTCGGAGGTTTTCTCCTCAGGCTCCGGATCGTAATTTGTCGATCATTAGTTCGGGTAACGTTGGAATTGGTAGTGAGAGGCGGCAATGGGGCCGCTTTTTCTAACTACGCGTTAACATTACGAAATCAATAATAACAGTAACTTACCACCTGTCAATAGAAG
>JAYTZS010000150.1:0-13645 GCA_043741885.1 Bdellovibrio sp.
TCTTTTTGGGAGCAGGGCCCCTGTGGAAGTGGTCAGGCTATCGTCGGAGAGTTGAAGCCGCTTACTAAAGACTGGTTTGAAAGAATTGAATCGCATCGATATAAAGTTGAGCCATTCATCCACTCGATAGCGCAATTCACCCGCCATAACGGAAAAAAAATTCTTGAAGTTGGAGTGGGTGCAGGAACAGATCATCTTCAATGGGCAAGGGCTGGCGCTGAATGCTTCGGGGTTGACCTTACTGAAGCGGCCATTGAAACAACAAAAGCTCGATTCAAACTTTATGGTTTTAATTCGAATCTACAGAGACTTGATGCGGAGACATTGCCATTTCCGGATAACTCCTTTGATCTCGTCTATTCATGGGGAGTTATTCATCATTCCGAAAGTCCAGAGGCAATCATCAAGGAGATACGAAGAGTCTTGAGGCCAGGAGGTTCTTTCGTCGGAATGTTATATGGACGACGGTCTCCACTGGTTTTCAAGTTTTGGGTAAAACACGCATTATTTGCTGGCAAACCATGGCTTAGTTTTGCTGACGTCGTCTGGGATAAGGTTGAAAGCGTTGGCACCAAGTCCTATACCGTCTCGGAATTGAAGTTGATGTTCTCGGAATTTTCCAGCTTTGAGGGAATTCCACTCATCACAACCTATGACACAGACAATTGGCCGAAATGGATCAGCAAGTTCTTCCCTGATTCTTGGGGCTGGTTTATCGGCATTAGAGTGCGAAAATAATTTTATCATTCATGCGCTAACCCACAGTTGCAACCTGGTTGATGGTCCGGCCTCGGCGGGTTTTAGCTGGGCCCTCTGGATTCTGTCTTAAACTTCTTCTTGATCAACTTCTTAGGACGGACCAACAAACCAAAGGATTCGAGCTGATTGAGAACTAGATAGCAAAGAACATTCTTGAAGTCTCGTCCACAGCTGAGAATTCTGGTGAAGGGCCTGAGAGTAGACTCTTGCATGAAATACCTCTTTTTAATTTCGGTTGAGGATTCATATCACAGGTATTTTGTGCGCCACGAGGTTTTTGAGCCACTCCCAAATGAGTGTGAAATCGCAACTGTAAGCGCCCCAGCCGCTTCGCACTCAAACGATCTCCAAGCTGGCTGAAGAAATTTTTAAAAATGGAAAGATCTCCTCTCTCAGGCGAAGCTACAGAGAAAAATAAACAATCAGGAGAAAAGTAAAGAAAAACTAATAGTTGTTCTGTTACCGCAATCTGAATCTAAAAACAGGTAAAAACCAAAAAATGAAAGCATAGAATTCTTTAAGCTTTAGCTCTAGGCCGAATGCAGAGACCGCGGCCAGAATCACCCGCCGATTGGGCAAGCCGCAGTGAAGTAAACACCAGATTTATAGTCGAGGACAACTCATCACCTAAATAAGGGGTGAATGGTGTACAGAAAGTAGCCAGTTGAAAATAGAATTGGAGCTGGCTTGCAAAAGTGTCAACAATCTAAACACCTATTTTACCTTTCGTATCTGATTTGTCGTCTCAGAATGAGAAGTGAAGAGTTATTGTTCACGGACTTGCCGGTTGCTCCTGTAGAATTGTCTGCAGGGGATCGGGGGATTCAATGAAGCATCAGGTGCAAAATTTTTTGCGTAAAATATCCATTCGGGGTGTGGCGTTTTCGGTTTTGTTTTTGGTTGTGCCTGCGGTCATGTTTCAAAACTGCGCTCCAGTTAGTTTTGCTGTCAAAAGTAAAGATCAGCCTTCTCTGGCGATCTCGAGCCATCTGGATTGTTTGTCAGGACAGACCCTAGATGCATCTGGAAACTGCGTTGGAACTTCAAGTGCATCAAATAAAAACGGACAGTGCGGGGCTAGCGATGGCATAATGGTTGCCACGGTTCCATCAACTGGGCTTTGCATCGCAGGATCGCAAACTCAAGTGAGTGGTTCAGGTCCATGGAATTGGTCGTGTCTTGGATCAGGCGGCGGATTGCCGGCCAATTGCAGCGCTAAAAAAACAGTCGGCGTCTTAAACGGTCAGTGCGGCACTAACAACGGACTCAGTCTTTCAACAGCCCCGGTCGCCAGCCTTTGTCTAATTGGAATGCCTTCAGCTGTGACTGGTGTCGGCCCATGGAGCTGGTCTTGTCCCGGAACAGGAGGCGGCTCGTCTGCTGCCTGCAGTGCAAAGAAAGCGGCTCTGACACCTTGTCTTGCTAAAGCTCCCCAGTACCGCTCGTCTAATTGTCCAACTGGACAGACGGGACAATATTCATTCGTCAGTAACTATTCTTGTCCAACAGCTTACGAGCCTGGTGCCTATGGAGCATATGTTGAAAGTGGCAACACCTGTACCGCCACCAGTGGTGGTGGTAGTGGTGGTAGCGGGGGTGGAGGCGGTAGCGGTCCAACTCAAATCGCGGTTAACATCAACATCGTATTCGATAAGCTTTCCTACAACGTCGGAGAAGCCATCACTGGCCATGTTTCACTGGATACCAACGTCACTTTCACTGGCGATGTTTTATTCAGTGGCTCGACAGATCAGCCGGCTCCTTTCAATATTCCTTATCCCAGTGTGCAATTTTATGCTGGATCAACAAACTCGCTGACGTTTAGCCAGATCAACGGCGGATCGAACCCGACGATTGGAAGAAGTGGTGATTACAACTGGTCAGCTAGTGTGACAGTTGGAGGCAAAAGCTTCACGACAACCCGAGTGGTTCATATCGGGACCAGCAGCACTTCGGTTTTAAGTTATATGACATCAATTATCATGGATCCTGGTCCGTACAAGGTAAACAATCAAATCGGCGGGCAGTATTGTATCAATTCAAATCGAGCTTTCATTGGCAATGCAAATGGAGTCGTGACTGGGCCTAGTTGCGCAGGAAATCCACCGATCAATATTCCGATCAATTACTTCGGAGTCAATATTCCTCAAGGAGGAATTTGTTATCCACTGGCCACAATTATTGGTACCAGCCCGACTCCGCCATGTGAAGGCCTCTACAGCCTTTCGATCAATTTGACTGCGCCAAGTGAGGGTTCAGTGGGAGTGACTTATGATGTGTATGCAAGCCCCTAGATGAGCATTAGAACTGAGGGTCAGCGCAAGCCGGCGCTGACCGACACCCTCGCAAAAATTCCAATGAAGATCATTCATCATATTTAAAAGCATAGAAATCCTCATTTCAACTTGAGCAGGCCAGCGATTTTTTCATGGACCCGCTCGACGGTAACATCTTTAGCTGTGATCGGTGAACCGATGACTAAGTGAACTCGGAACCAGAAGCGTTTCGGCAAACCCGACATTGCTGAGCCTTTTTTGCGGCTGAAAAAGCTGCCCCACATTCCGATCAAGGCCATTGGGATCACATCTACAGGAGTCCGCTGAATGATTTTTTCAATTCCAGATTTGAAAGGAGAAAGCAGGCCATCGCGAGTGATCTCACCTTCTGGAAAAAGCCCTATCAGCTCTGAATTCTGAAGCTCGACTGCAATTTGAGCGAAAGCAGACTCAAGAACTTTTGGGTTTTCTTTAAACGAGGCAATCGGAATGACTTTGGCATTTCTCATCAATCCTTTGCCAAACAGACCTTTTGCAAAGGAATGGTGCATGACGAAGCGAACAGGGCGCGGCACTGCCGCTGCAATGATGAGCCAGTCGACAAAACTGACATGATTGCACACCAATACAGCAGCCCCCTTGTTGGGAATGTTTCCGAGCCCTTCAATTTTGATACGGTACATGCAATGAGCCACAACCCAGGCGAAGAATCGCAGCAGAAATTCGGGCAGTAAAGAGTAAATGTAAACAGCGACCGCGGCGTTCAAGAAAGCAAGCAGTAAGAAAATATGCGGCACGCTGACATTCATTTTCATCAGCGCAACAAGCATGCCTGACGAGACGACCATAAAAAATGCGTTGATGATATTATTTCCTGCGATAACCCGAGAGCGGTGGGTGACTTCGGAGCGCTCTTGAATCAAAGAAACCAGCGGCACGATAAAGAGGCCGCTGAAAACTGAAAGTAAAATCAAATCGAAAAGGACGTGGACTCCTTGGGAGTTTTGAATGAAATCATATGCAGTTGCCTGAGTTTTCAAACTGGAACCAAATGCCTCCGGACGACCGGCAAAGGAAAGATCAATCGTGAAAATCGAAAGACCTAGAGAGCCCAGTGGGACCAAGCCCAGTTCGATCCGATGCTGAGATAGCCGCTCACATAGGATCGAACCCAGTCCAATTCCTACGGAAAAGCAGGCGAGAAACAAAGTGACGACGCTTTCATCCGAGTGAAGGACATTTTTGCAGTAGATCGGAAAGAGCGACAGTGTCGCCGCTCCAAAGAACCAAAACCAGGAGATGCCTAGAGTCGACAAAAAAACTGTGCGGTTCTTTTTTGTAAATTTTAAAATCTGCCAAGTTGGAGTGACTGGATTCCATTGAACGTTCAAGCCGGGGTCAACAGCTTTGGCTTCCGGAATCATCCAACTGGTGGCAAAACCAATCAGAGCAACTGCCAAAAGAACAAGTCCGACAAGTCCAGGGCCTTGCTCAGGAATTGAAACAAGCACTCCGCCACCGATCGTGCCAATCAAGATCGCCAGAAATGTTCCAGCCTCTATCAGTGCATTGCCTCCGATCAATTCTTTTTGTTTCAAGTGCTGAGGCAAAATACTGAATTTCAAAGGTCCAAAAAATGTTGAGTGCAGACCCATCAAAAAAAGCACAATCAATAAAAACTCGAACTGTGTTTGAACAAGACCATAGGTTGCTAAAGCCATAATTCCAATTTCAACCAGCTTGATGATTCGTATCAGTTTCCCTTTTTCATACTTGTCAGCAAGCTGACCTGCAGTCGCAGAAAAAAGGAAAAAAGGAAGAATGAAAATGCCCCCGGCGAGCGAGACCATTTCACTTGAGGGCAGACCCATGACATTGGAGGCTTTGAAGGCGATTAAAATGACCAACGCATTTTTTAAAAAATTGTCATTAAGAGCGCCAAAAAACTGAGTCCAAAAAAGCGGAAAGAAGCGCCGGTGTTTGAGCAGGTTCAATGAGCTCATACATCTCTCACCACTCGGAAGAACACCAGAAGAACAAATGAGGCTAAAACCGCCAAAGTAAAATGCTGCCAGGTGCCTTGAAGCACCCAACCAAAATAATTTGCGGCAAAAGCGCCTAAATAGCTTCCAACGATTCCAAGAAGTGTTGTCGTAATGACTCCCATGGAATCACGACCCGGAAGAAGGACTCGTGCCACCAAACCGACGAAAAACCCAATCAAGGCCAGATAGATATAATTCATAAGGCATTTTCCAGCGTGGCTTTTATATTTGCAAGCGGATTTGGCAGTTGCTTCCCGAGTGGCTTTTCACTAACCTGTGCAATTCGAATGAAGTTTAAGATGCTGATATTCATGATGACAAACGGAGATGAAAATGAAAACCAAAACTACGATGTTATTTAGCCTGCTAATTTTCCTCTCGACTCATTTTGCTTGGGCAGGAAGAGGCCCTGTGACTTTGGGGGTAATTCTGGGAGATCCAACCGGACTATCGGCAAAAATAGACCTGGGTCGTAATGAGGCATTTGATGGGGCTTTCTCATGGTCCACTGGATCTCGTTCTGGAACTCAAATCCATGTTGATTATTTAAAATTTCGTCCCGAAAGCATTGAAGCTGGAGATAGTTTCCTGGATGTTTATTATGGGATCGGAGCACGTTTGATTAGTTTGGATCATGGAGACAATCGAGGTAAAATAGCTTTTGGTCCAAGAGCGCCCATTGGATTGAAATATGAACTCAAAGATCCGAGTGTTGAGTTTTTTGGTGAGATTGCTCTAATTCTCGATTTAACACCTGCAACAGATGCAGATGTCGATTTGGGAGTCGGAGCGAGGTACCGCTTCTAATTTTTTTGTTCGTCTGAATGAGCTGGAGATTGCGAATGAGCCTGCTATCGCTCTTTAAAATGAAGCAATTGTCTATTCGTCAAGCGGTCCGCCTGAACACTCTTTTTTATTCCTCGTTCTTTCTAATTCTCATTCTTTTGTCAGCAATTTACCTATTCAATTCGCAGGCGCGAAGAGTCGATGAAGAAATTGAAAAACACTTGCAAAAGGGCCGGACAGAGGTCGAAATTGAAATTAGACAAATCAAAAATAACTTGCAAGTGCTTGCGCGGGCAACAGATCTCTTAGAACAGGTCAATCCCGAGGCGGCGGCAGAAGCGTTTTCAAAAATTTCGCAAGAGATGTTGGAAAATAGCTCGGTTCAATTCAATGCCTACTTTGCCCTTGAGAAAGAACCTGCGCAAAAATATTTTCACCACAATGGCTATATTGTTACTACTCATTGGAATTTTCAAGGCTCGCAAGATTCAAAATTGCCTGGGAAAAATGCGGACAATCGATTTCTCAAAGAAACTTTCACTGACCAAGCCTACCAGACTGATGAAAAAGAAGTTTGGTACCATTTAGGAAAATTGTCAGACAGTGTTGCTTTCACCAAAGTCTACTTTGACGGCACTTATATGAAGAGATGGATGATCTCAGCAAGTAAGGGATTGTATCGGAACTCTCAATTTTATGGAATGGTGGGAATTGACGTTCCCCTAGACAATTTGGTTAAGGAATTGGACGGCATAACCCTAGGAGAAACGGGGGCTTTTCTTTTAGTCGATGCTCGTACAGGTCAAATCCTCAATCGACTTCATGGCATTCCTGCGCAATTCATTCGAGTCGACGAAGCCGACTACCAACCCGTTCTTACCTCTCAAAGGAAGAAAGCCTGGGATGAGTTGATTTCAAATCCCTCATTGAATCAAAAGTTTCGTGGTGAAAATGGGAAGAGTTATGTTGTCTCTGCTCACCAACTAAAAAGTCCCCAGTGGATCGTGATGACTTTTCAGCAAGAAAGTGAAGCCTATAGGCAAGTCTTCATTCAAATTGGAATCTTGATTTCAATTGGACTGACCAGCCTGCTTCTCTTGATGCTATTTTCACGCAACTTTAGTGAATCAATTAATAAACCGATTGAAATGTTGATCCGCTCATTGATACGGAATATTCGCTCTCAGCGGCCTGAAGAAATCACTCAAGTTGAAGTTCGTCCCGAGGATCACCAAGAAATCAAACGGGTTTCGAGACTTGTGAACCGTCTGGTCAAAGTGGTTAATCGTCGGATGCAAAAACAACATCTCTTGATTGAAGAGCAAAGAATCAAAGCAACTCAGGCGGCTCGAATGGCCGCTCTGGGGCAAATGGCAGGAAGCGTGGCCCATGAGATCAACAGTCCTCTGACCACAATCAGCCTGCAAGCAGAACTTCTGGAAAGAGAAATGTCCGAAAGGAAAGCCAGTGGAGGCGAACTGGTCAGGATTCGATCCATCCGTTCAGTCATCGAAAGAATCAACAAAATCATCAATGGACTGAGAACTCTTTCCAGAGATGGGAAAAGCGATCCTTTGGCCGATGTTCCAATTTCCAGTCTAGTTTATGGGACTTTCGAAATTTGTCAGCAGAGATTCCGAGTGGCTGGCATTGAACTGGAGGTCGCCGATATCCCGCCGGCTCGGACCCTTTGCCGAGCGGTGCAGATTTCCCAAGTGCTTCTCAACTTACTGAATAACTCTTTCGATGCTGTGATCAATCAAGATGAAAAGTGGGTCCGAATGTCTTTTGAGCTGACGGAGAAGCAGATTTTAATTTCCGTGATCGACTCGGGGCCGGCAATCCCAGTTGAGAATATTGGCAAAATTATGCAGCCTTTCTTTACAACCAAAGACGTTAACCAAGGCACTGGCCTTGGGCTCAGCATTTCAAAACGGATTGTTGAGGACCATGGAGGCGAGCTCATCTACAAGGGGCACTCGCCAAACACTCGATTCGACTTAATTCTCAAGCGCAGTGTCGAATTTCAAGTCGTTTAGTTAGACAAAAAAGACTGACAAAAACTGGATTCCTGATATCCTCAGCAGCAACTTTTGGAGTGAAAGATTTATGGCAAAAAAAGATATTTTTGGTGATGAAGTGAAAGTGGACGCAAATGATTTTGGTTCGCTCTTCGAGCAAAGTTTGCGTGTTGGACAGCACAAGCAAGGAGATAGTTTCAAAGGCGAAATTTTAACTATCAATAGAGAAACTGTTTATGTCTCCACCGGAACTTCCGTCGACGGCCATTTACCAGTTCGAGAAATCTGGGACGAAAATAAAAATCCAAAATTCAAAGTTGGTGAATTCATTGATGTGGTGATCCTAAAAATGCGTGAAGGTGAAATCTTTCTCCGCTACAAGCATTCGAAAGCAGGAGCTCAGGATGTCGAGAACCTTGAAGATGCATTTGATATGGAAATTCCAGTTGAAGGAAAAGTTCTTGAAGTGGTCAAAGGGGGATTCCGAGTTGATATTTCAGGAACCAAAGCTTTCTGTCCTTTGAGCCAGATTGAGCTGCGCACGCCTTCTGAGCCAGAATCCTATGTCGGTCGCAAGTTTGAATTTGTAATCACTGCCTATGAAAAAGAAGGAAGAAACGTCGTCGTTTCGCGGCGAAAAATTCTACAGCAAGGACAGGTCGAAGCAGAAGGCTTGATGCTTGAAAAAGCTCAAGTGGGTGATATGCACGAAGGTGAAATTACCAAGCTTGAAAAGTTCGGAGCTTTTGTCAAACTCGAGAATGGTTTAGAAGGCCTCATCCCCGTTTCAGAATTGACTTGGTCCCGCGGAATCAAAACCGAAGATGTTGTGCAAACAGGAATGAAAGTCAGCGTTAAGCTTTTAAAAATCGAAGAACTTGACGGAAGACTGAGAATGTCTTTCTCGCTCAAACAAGGTGGCGGAGAAAGCGACCCTTGGCTTTCGATCTTACAGACATTTCCAGTGGGTAAAGTCCTTGAAGGCACTGTAGAAAAGAAAGAAGCCTTTGGACTTTTTGTCAATTTAGCTCCAGGAGTGACAGGCCTTTTTCCTCGTTCCGCCTGGCGTGAATCCACTGAGGCTTCTCAGTATGAAAACAAAAAAAAAGGCGATAAGATTCAGGTTCAGGTTTCACAACTGCGAGCTGATGAAAGAAAAATCTCCCTGGGCTTTCCGGGCGACGCAATTGACGAATCTTGGAGAGAGCAATCGACAGGAAAATCAAGTTTTGGAACAATGGCTGACCTTTTTAAGAAACAATAATATCTAGCGTGGTGTAATCGTTGATAGGTTAGAGCTGGACCAGATTGAACTAGTTAATATTTTGTTAGTCGAGTTTGAAGGTCCTGAATAGGTCTGCCTGCGAATTAAATTTTTGAATCAATTTCTAAAAGCCTCAATAATCTTAGCTCGAGCTCTGATTAGTTCAGTTGATTGAAAAAAGAATAAACTTTTATTTTTTTGGGGGCAGATTGAAGGCGCGATTGATTCTCCTGGCTGTCATCCAGTCACTAGCAATGGCTCACGCGGCAGAACCGTCCCGTGCTCCATCAAACTTACAAATGCAGCAGCAGTTTCGTCAAAGCCAACGGGTTCAGTCCCAACTTCAACTCAATCAAATGTTCCAAGATATAAATTCGAAAAATCAGCAAAAATCAGAAATTGAGACGCAACTCGGTCAATTAAAGGCCCCTGAATCTTTGGCTCGCCAACTGAGAATGAATTCGAAATCAAACCAATTTGCAAAACTGGAAGTTGAAATGCGCAACCAACTTCAGCAGTTGAAAATAGATATTCAGGGATTAAAAGCGAACCAAGCTGCGTTGCTGGCCGAATTAAAATGAGCATTTCCGCTTATAAAATCAAAGAGAAAAAATTGAACTTTCAAAAGGGGTATCTAGAATGTTGAAGAAACTGAATCATGGATTGCTGTTGTCCGCGGGTCTGTCCCTCAATCTTATTGGTTGTTTGGGAGGCGGAGGCGGGGGCGGCTTGGCGTCAACCTCACCTAACATCACAGTTAGCGGAGCTTTGTCCTCTGTATCGACAGCGTCTGTAGGAGATGACGTCGGGAGAATGACTCTAAATCTGCCAAATTTGGAAGTTTTAGTCATCTATACAAGCGGAACTACAGTTGGGTCTGTTCAAGCCGCAGTTGGCGCCGATGGAACATGGAGTTTCACCGTACCTCCGGGAGCTCAAATCAATGCGATAGTTCGCGACAAAGCCAGTTTAGAGCTCGTCGGACCGATTGTTTTCGTGGATTCAACAAATAAAGATTTTGATGGAAATGCTCGCTCATCAACAGTCACGGCATTGAAATCGTCGGCAACTTTAGGCACCATCACACTGACTTCTACCGGAAAATTCGAAGTGCCAGTCGCACAAATTGCGGCTCAACAGGACACCGTTGTGACTTCGCCAGCATCAAAAATCAACTTCTCCGGCGCTTGGAGTATCGCCAAATTTGATGGAACTTTGCCGACTGGATATCAAACAGCCTTAGCGGTTGGTGACCCAGGCTGCCCATCTCCGGGGAATTGTCAGGGCCCCTCAGTAGGCGATCAGATTTATTTTCTGAAATTGAGTGGAAAAAAGTTTTCTTACTCTGGCGGAAATTGTGCAACCTATGCAAGCAGTCACACTGGAACTTGCAATCCTGACGTTGATGGCACAACAGATTCAACAATTGATATAGATGCTGGCTCCATTTGGGGAGGAGCAACAGCGATCGCAGGCTGCGGTTACAAATTAGGTTTCGCTCGAGACGATGCGGCCGCAGGTGGGGGATTGAATATCACAGCTGCTTCTCTGCCTACAGTGAATACAACTCAGATGACTTTCGGTGGTGTGGTTAATACAGCTTTTCCTGCTGGCTGGAACACTTCGATAGGTGGCACTCCAACAGAGTGGGCTAAAGGGACAGCAACGACCAGTTACCCGATGATGAATTGTTTCCAGGTAGACAAAACAGGAACCAATAGCGTTGTATATAAGATGAATGTTTGCAAAGGAAGGTTGGCGTCTGACAACTCAGTGAGATATTCAGCAAATTATGGCGGAGGATGCCTCAATGCTGACGGGAAACCAGTGGTCATTAAAAACTGGGGCGGGCTGCCAAGTGGGACTTGCACACCAAATACTTTCCCAGTCACGGGAATGTCTTCGAACACCTGTGCTTATTCTGGAGTTTCGGGAACGGTGGCTTCAGACGCTTCGTTTACTTGTACATACACTGGCGGAATTTTTGCTGATGCGGCGATTACTACACCATTTTCAACTTCTTCCTATGTAAATTTGGACACAATTGCAGCAGGTACAAGTTGCTCTGCTATTTTATCAGGTAATTTGGATCAGATGAAATGCTACGCAAATTATTACAATCAAAATCGTCCATCACTTGCGTGTGGAAAAGAATATCGGTTCAATTGGAATGCCACATCCACTGGTAACTTTGTTCAACCAGAAACTCGAGACAAACCGAAGAGCAACTATTTAACCAACCTAGTTACATACTCTGCTGATGGAAATACATTTATCCTCGAAGACAAATCGCAGGACGGCATTCAGTTAAGTACTGGGTCTGGCTCCAACGCAGGCTCAACATTTTGCAGATTTGAACAGCAAACGGTTCTTAAGGGAACAAAGGTTACTGATAACAAAATGTTAGTTGAGCTCAAGCAATCTGGAGTCCTTTTGGACACGTTGAATGCAGCTTGTGTCGCCTCAAAGAACGACACCACATCTAATTCTGGAAACGGTTCTGAGCTCTACAACCGCGTTGTAAAACAAAACTCTAAAGAACTTTTTTACATGACTCGATAAAATTTCTCATTTTCTTGTGAGATTAGCGAAGGGCTCCTATGGGAGCCTTTTTTTATATGCTGAGATGACTTGTCTTTTTCGCGCTTGCGAACAAAGAACTTACGAGACAGTAAAACCTGCGACTTTTACCCAGGGAAGTTCTGTGGTTCCGAAATTAATTGTCTCTTTTGAGATCTCGCCCAGATCCAAAAGCATCCTGGCAAGATTTCCGGAAACCATTGTTTCACCCACTGGATATTGAATCTCACCATTCTCGATGTAATATGAATTTTTCGCCACACCTGACAGATCGCCATTCTCGGCTGGGCTGCCTCCGGAAAATCGGCAAAGCAAGATCCCTTTCCGCACGGATTTGATCATATTTGCAAAAGATCCAGTGCCGGGATCGATCACAAGGTGGCTTCCCTCATTGACTGACCTCTGAGCGTTTAATTTTCGCGAACCATATTGGTCGAGCAAAAAGTTTTTGAGCACGCCGTTTTCAATTAGGTTTTGATTCTCTGTAAGAAATCCATCGCTGGTCCAAAACGATTTTCGAATGAATCTTTCGTCTCGAGGCAAGGCACGCAGCTGAAAATGGGAAGCTGCAATCTGCTCGTTCAACTTATCTTTATAAATGCTTTGCCCGGCGAGAAGACTCCCCGTCCTTAAATAGGAAAGGATAGACCAAAGGAAATCTCCTAGGCAATGAGGTGTGATGATTAGCTCCCCGTCAAATTTTTCAGGAATTCTTCGAGTTTCCGTCTGTTCTGCCGACTGGTGGAGAAGCTCCTCGGCTCCGCCAAAAGACAAAAGGGACTCATTGGACATACCGATATGAGCCTGGAAGTAATTTAAGGAGGAGGAATTTTTGCCATCTTTGCTTGCGAAGCAAAGTCCGATCTCATAGCTGCCTTGTTCGGATTCGAACTGCACGCCATTGCTATTCATCAGAGCCGATTTATTCAAAACGTATTTCAGGCTTGAGGATTCGAGGATGGCTTTGGGAAATTTTGTTTTGATTTCTCCGAGAAGATCTTGAACCTTCTTAAAGGCCCAGTCGTCGTTTCTCTCGAGCAAACCAGATTTAAACTGATAAGTTCCCTGGGCAGGAGCAATGTCATAGGCAGCGTCCGAGCTCGATGCACGCGCCTGTTTCAAAGCACTGGCTGTCATTTCTTCCAAGCTCGCAGATGAAAACTGATTGTTGGATTGGCTCGCTAACCTTTGATCTTGCACCACTTTCACAGTGATATTTTGATCGAACGTGCTGCGCAACAAAGCCACATCTGAGTTCTGGATTTCAAATTCTTGCACTTCAGACCGAGTGATTGAGACTTGCGCCTTTTCAGCGCCTTTTTGACGAAGACTTTGCAAAGCTCTTTCGCCAGTGGCTAATAGATCAGTCATTACTTGCCTCCGATATTAATTTTGCATTTGATCGCGGGGCCGCCCATGCCGACGTACATCGGTTGCTTCTTGCCACAGGTTCCACTGCCGACCCAATCCATTTCGTCGGAAACCATCGAGGTCGTTTTCAACATTTCAAAAGCGACTCCGGAAATCGTCGTGTCGAGCAAAGCCCGTCCCAATTTCCCTTTTTTGATTTCGTATCCAAATGTCACACCGAACGTGAACTCACTGGTCGAATCGGCCTGTCCGTTGCTATGGTCCATCAAAAAGTACCCATCTTCTACAGAGGCAATCATTTCGTCGATCTTGCTTTTCCCAGGAACAATGGCTGTGTTCCGCATCCGAATCAAAGGCTCGTCGTTAAAAGCCCATGCGCGGGCATGTCCCGTTGCTTTGTGGCCAAATTCTGCCGCCGTTTCTTTGTTGTGCATGAAAGTCTTTAAGACCCCGTCTTGAATGATCACAGTGTCTTCGGCGGCGGTGCCCTCGTCGTCAAAATAAACGGGACTTGGAAGGGATTTACCAAACGCTGTGTGAGCG